>CAJXVQ010000131.1 GCA_913060685.1 uncultured Verrucomicrobiales bacterium | reverse complement strand
GAGATCAGCCTCGGTCTCGTGGGCTCGGAGATGTGTATAAGAGACAGGTTCCTTGGAGGTTTTTGACCAAAGCCACGATAAGTTCGGCGGAAAAATAAGTGGAGACGAGACTGATAATCCCTTGGGTCAAGGCGACCTGTATGCGTGCCTCCCACCCGGGGTGCCAGTTTGCATAAAGCCCCCAAATGATGAAGGCCACTGCCGCGACGATACTCATCAGCCATGAGTCGGAGGGACGCTTGCCGGAATCCATGGTTGGAGGGATTGTAATCGGGTAGCCGCGGGCAATGCTTGTCTCAATTGAGTTCCCTAAAAAAAAGCCGCCCGTGACAAAATCACGGGCGGCTTGTAATGAGTTTGAAACAAATTGTCTCTACTTCATCGGCTCCATAGTGACCGGCTGAGTAGCGACAGGATCGGGGGCCGAGCCGCAGCAACTTGTGAGTGCGCCAACGGCGGCAAGAGCGGTTCCGAGAAGGGCTAGCTTGATGGTGTTCATTTTGATGTTCATCAGCTCTTCAATACGCATTTATTGAGTTAGTTATACAAAAAAATGAAAAAAAGTGCAGAATCTTCGAATGATACATAAGAGCCTAAGCTTCCTGATAACTACTGGCCGTATTCTGCTTGATCACCCGCGCCGGAACGCCGCCAATCAGGACTCCATCGCCAAATGATTTGGTGACGACCGCGCCGCTGGCAACGACGACATTGTTTCCTAAAGTCACGCCCGGGTTGATGACGGCGTGGCCTCCGATCCAGCAATCATTACCAATCGTGATGGGCGCGCCAAATTCAACCCCGGATCGTCGCTGCTCCGGATCAAGAGGATGAGTGGCAGTGTAGATCCCAACCTTCGGCCCGATTAGGCAGTAGTCGCCAATCGTCACCTTGCAGACATCCAGGATCGTCAGGTCAAAGTTGGCATAGAATTTTTCACCCAAATGGATGTTCTCCCCATAATCGCATTTGAAGTGTGGCTCCATCGTGACTTCGTCCGGACATGTGCCGAGGAGTTCCTGGAGAATCGCCCGATCAGGCTTCTCGTTGTAGCGCTGACAAATTTCCTGCGCCCGCGATCTTCCTTCAGTCAATTGGGTGTCGCTGGCATCGTAAAGATCTCCTCTGATCATCTTCTCCTTTTCGGTCATACTTTGAACGTGTCCCTCTTTAGGAGCTGGGAAAATCGAAAAACGTAAACTCAACAAAAAAACCATCTTTTCCCAAATCCCCCTTCTAGGAAAAATTCCAATATCGTTTGGCGATACCGTTAGCGACGATCACTCATATCCACATGGATTCGCGAAGGCGATAAGCGGTGGACTTGGGTGACTGCACGGCTCGATTGTTTCTGTTAAGGAGCAATTTCATCCACACGTAATCTGAACTGGCGTTGGCCTGCGGCAGTAGTGGGGGTCTTCTCGCGAATGGTAATGCTGGAAGTGCCGTCGCCGTTGTCGAGATTGCTCTGGATCGTGAATTCCGCATTCGCCTCGGTCCAGTCCGAAAGATCGTTTGCTGTTTCGATGCCGACGGCGAACCCGGCAACGCCCTGTCTCAAGCGGTAGGTCAACTCGGCGTAGATGTCTCCACCATTCTCGACCAGGGATATAGTGGGGAGCTTAAAGGAGGTGCCGTCACGCAAATCGGTTCCGAAGATGTGCTCCAGGAGGTTGTTGACGCCATCGAGATCGGCATCGGCAAGGGGCCCTGAGATGGTCGGGTCGAGGAGTTCGGTTGGGGTGAAATAAGCAGCTCGCCAGTCGAACGGGGGCGAAGAATCGACAACGCCCGGAGTGCCGCCTGGATTGCTGGAAGCCTGCCAGCTTGCAGGATCGCTCCCGTAGGTTGCGGGGAGGAGACGCTCCAGGGTGGTTCCGGTTCCGTCGGGTGAAGTGGGCCAGGGGCTGGCATCGTTGTAGTCCGCAATGTCGACCGCAGGAATGAGATCGGGTTCAGCGGGGAGCGGGTTTGCTTCAGGCAGTTTCAGGTCGACCTTTTCTCCACCGTTGGAGAAACGGCCGGCATAGGGGCCAAAGACGCCGACTGCTGCCGGTGGATTAAAGGTGGCACGGAATTCAGTGGGGTCGTTCTCGACCACGAGAACAATTTCTCCGGGATCGAGATCGGGTGCCCCGACGCTGAAGGTGTATCCGATGCCCTCGATCTGAACACCTGCCAATGGAATCGGGGTGCCGGAGATATTCTGGATTTCGACGAATTCGGCGCTGCCATCGAGTGGGTGATACATGATTTCGGTGATGACGAGAGGACCGACCCGGGGCGGATCGTTGACTGAGCCAAAGGAGTTCGCCTGGAGTGGCGGATAGGAGACCTCGCCGACCGAGTTGACGTGGCGGCCGAAGCTGAATCCCGCAGATCCATCTCCGAAGGTGAAGCCATGGACATAATCCGTTCGGTCACCGGTGGGGGTCGCGGAAACAAGGTAGATTTCCTCGCCTCCGGAACTGAGGCCGAAGCTGGGATCGATACCAGGGGTAGGGTTGAATTCGGACTCGTCAAATACGTGAAAGCCACCCGCAGGTACGATGGTGTTGTCTGGAACGCGGAATTTCCCGGACTGTCCCAGATCATCGGTCAACCACCATCCTCCGATGTCGACGGGAACGGGATTGGGATTAAAAATTTCGATGGAATCCATGGCGGGGAGAATGGCATTGGTCAGGGCCTCGTTGACGAAAATGTCGGGGACTTGAGCCGTAGTGGGTTCGCTGGTTCCGGGAGATCCGAGAAGACTGCGGCTGGCGGTCCAGCTGGCGCCGTTCGCAGGATCGGCGGAGTTGACGAGGATGAGAGATCGTCCATTGTCGGCCTGCCCCGGCCAGATTCCAGCCGAGGAGAAGGTGAATGACTGGATGATGGCGCCGCCGGCGTCCCGAAGTTCGAGGAGTTCCCCGTCGTTGTTGAGGGAGCCTTCAAACTCTCCGGCGATGAGGCTGTCTCGTCCGTTGCCGTAGACTTGCTGGAAAGCGGTGAGGTCGTTGACGACGAGAACTTTCCCGCCGGGAGCCAGAGAGGGGACGGAGCCTGAGGAAAAGTTAAAATCGATGCCATTGGTGAAGGAGACATCGGTGAGAGACACCCTGGTGCCGCTGAGATTCTCGAGTTCGATAAACTCGTAGGTGCTGTTATTGGTCAGGGCGTCACCGAGGTCATAGGGATCGAACATGATCTCGCGGATGGTGAGATTGGCGGAGCTCGCCGGCACCTCGTCCACCAGATATTCTGCCTTCAATGGTGCGCCCCAGCCTGTGCCGACAGGAACACCCGCTCCCGGGTTGCTTCCTCCACGGGGATCGGAGATGCGGGCGAACAGGCGTGCGGTTTCGTTCAGCGTGATCGGTCCGGTATACTGGATGCCGCCGGAAGTGCCCGGGTCAATTTGCTTCTCGCCTGCCACGAGCCGGGCCTGGACGAGGAAGTCACTGCTCGTGCTATTGCCGTTGAGGCCATGGATGGCGAGGATGTTCTGACCGGGCTGCAGGGCGTTGAGGAAGGTATCGGCCCCGAACTTCACAAAGGTGACCGCCACGCCGTCGTCGTGATTCTGGGTTGCGGTTGAATTCCACGCGGGGGAGCCGGGCGCGTTTCCAGAGGCAATCCGGGTGCCATTGAGGTAGGCGACGAAGCCGTCGTCATAGCGCATCTCCAGGCTCATGTAGTTGAAGGTGGCGAGATCGTCGGCATCAACATTGAAGGGGATGCGGACGTAGGCGCTGGTGTTGACCCCGGACATGACGGGATTGGGTGCCTCGAAGTTGATGTTGATGTAGGGCTCGTAGGTGGAAGCGTTGTCGAAGCCAACACCGTTGAGGCCGCTGATCCAGGTGGTGTCGTTGTAAGGTTCATTACCGCCGCGCCAGGTTGTGCCAATATTGCTGGTAGGAACGATGGCCTTGGCCGGAGTCGTGACGTCGACGAGAGTCTCGGTGCTGAGGATCGTGGTATTGCTGGTGAAGCGGGGATCCGTTCCGTTCAGAGTGTACCAGATGGTGCGGCCGTTGCTGAGGTCTCCGGAAAGTGTGAGGGGTGTTCCCGCCGCGAAGGTGCCATTGAGGAGGTTGGCTGTGGGCTCGGGAACGAACTGCCCGTCCATCCAGTTGAGGCGCGTCGTGAGCCAGTCCCGGAGGTGATTGACCTCTCCCGAGTATCCCCCGAAGCGGGGCTGATTGGAGAAGCGTTGAAAGTTACGGACCTGGGCCTGATTGAGCTCCGCAGCGTAATCGTCGACGATCTGCTGCACGTTGGCAGTCGTCCAGGACCCCTTGCGGAGTTCGAAGTAGCGGTCAATGTAAAGCTGCCAGAAATCCTCATTGTTGAAGAGTTCATTCCACCAGGGAAAGGTGAAGTAGGCGGTGCCCCCGGACCAGGACGTCGGGCTGTTGTCACGGCCATCTGTAGAATCCATGGAGCGATCGAAGTCCCAGATAGGTCCAAACTCCATTTTACCTGCGCGCGTTTTGTGGAAGTAGGTGCTCAGCCTCAGGGCATCGGCATTGAGAGCGAGGACGTTGTGCAAGTGGTGGTCCGCCCAGGCCAGGGGATCGATGTAGTCTTCGTAGTTGTTGCCGCTCAGCGAACTGTTCATGGCATTGAGGTAATCGCGGAGCCAGTTGGCCTGCTCCGTGGTAACGTCTTCCTCTTTCGGGTAGACCCAGCCGAGGGTTCTTCCGCCTGCGCTTAAGCCACCGTCACCGGGGTCGAGACGGTCGATTTTCATGATGTATCCGCCCTCAATTCCCGGCTCGCTGGTGACATTTTCGGGCAGCCGTTCCACATCAATGCGATCCTTGTCACGCGTGATCTTTTCCATGAAGGTGTAGACTCCATCGTAGTCGAATGAGCTACTTGTGCCGTAGCTCAGGTTACCGCCATTGGTGTTGAGAAAGAGCTCCACGAACCGTGTGCGAACCGCGTAGCGTCCTGATTGGTTGCTCAGGTTGTAAATCAAGGCGTTTCGCATCAGGGAAGGGTCGAACTGGGAGCGGGCATTGAGGATCCAGTCGGATTCCGCCGGCATTCCAAGGGGGGCGATGTCCTTGTTTCGATTATCCTCGTTCCAGGCCTCGATGCTGTAGGCTTTCTTCTCGAATCCCGCGGAAGAGGATCCCCGGGTCTTGTATCCGCCCCGGGTGCCCAGGGCATAAGGCTTGTTCAGGGTCGTGATTCCGGTGTTGGGATCGGGTTCGAAAATGGCGAAGAAAACATAAGCTTTGCCGTTGCTTGCGCTCGGACCACCACTGAATTTCTCCATGACTACGACCGGAATATCAGAGGTGAATGATGCGGCACTGGCAGCGAGCTCGATATATCCCTCCTCTATGACCGGACCGGGCGCGAGTCCGGTTTCATAGGCGCGGGCGCGAATAATCTGGGAGGAAGTGATGCTGATGGGCGATCCGGTGTAGAGGGTCGATGATGAGGTCGGCGTGTTCCCATTGGTGGTGTAACGCATCTGGGCGGTGGGGGAGGAGACGCTAAGGGCGAGAGACAGAGAGCCGGTAAAGCCGCGTCCGGGAATCGAGAAGGCCACCGCTTCCGCGGGCAGGCCCTGGTTGGTCCCGTTCGATGTGCCCGGAGTGGAGTTCTGAAAATAGTCGGCAGCTCCAAGACCTGGATTCGTGGCTGCGGTGGTGGCATCGAGTTGGGGCAGGATGAGAAGGTCGGAGCTGTCCAGCGTTCCGTTGAGTCCATGAATGGCGAGCACATTGCTTCCGGCTTCCACCAGATTAAGATTCGCGGAGATGTTGAAGTCAACAAAGACGACTGCGCTCCCATCCGGGTGATCGGTGGTGGCCAGCGAGTTCCACCGGGGGCTGACCGGGGCTTGGGCGGAGGCCACCAGCGTGCCGTTGAGATAGGCGGCAAAGCCGTCGTCGTACTTCATGCGAAGGGTGAGCGAGGTCAGGGCGGCAGGAGCATCGACGGTGAAGGGAATGCGGATGTAGACGCTGCCGTTGATGTCATCCATCTGGGACTGCACATCGGCATTGTTGCCGATGAGATTGCCATAATCGTAACCGACACCGGTATTGGCAGCAGACCAGGAGGAATCGTCGAACAGCTTGTCCCGCCAGGAGGTCCCGATATCCGAAGTCGGGACCAAAAGATTACAGATGGAGTTTTCCGGAACGATGGTAACGCTGGAGCCGCTCCCGGTTTGGGCCAGTCCGTAGGAAAAGTCGTCGAACTGCTCCGGGTAGTCTGTGTAGTCATGGGCGATGGTCTGACCGTCGGCTTCCACGAGAGCGAGGTAGCCACCGGCTTCCTTGCTGAGCTTGAAGTTGGTATGGAGTTCTCCGTCATCGCGATCCTTGTTTGAGGCGTAGACGATGAGTGATCCGCCCGAGGGCAGGTTGGTGCCGTCGGGAAGTTGCCACCTGTCGAGATCACCGGGATCATTGGTGAGAAACCAGCCGCTGATATCAACTGGAGCCGAATCGGGGTTGAAGATCTCCATCCAGTCGGATGATTCTCCATCCTCATCGTAGAGGGATTTGTCATTGGAGGCCATGAACTCGACAATGACGGGAGCGGCAAGAGAGTTCATTGCCGAGAGTGCGAAAATGGCGGCGGAAGCGAAGACGAGGGAGCAGGAGCGGATGAAGCCGGTGAGGGCCCATCCGCGGGAGAGCGGGGCATTCATGATTGGGAACGGAGTTCGGGACGGATGTGTGAGGTCGAAAAGAGACCCTAGATGACGTCACCTCAAGATCAACCCGTCAAATGCCGTATTTTCGCTGCAGCCTCGCTTTGTGGGGGCACTCTTGCAACTTTTACAAAGCAGCACGATAAGCGCGAACAGAGAACAACCTATCAGCGCTGTGCTTTTCCAAGAGAATACAGATAGCGCACCAAATCGTAGGGATTTGCTTTTGGGGTGGGGCGCTTGAAGTGGTGAACGCGCCTTCCCACGAACGAAATCCGGGAAACCGCGCGGTGGGTTTTAGGCGAGATTGCGAACTTCGTCCTCGAGTTCATGGGCGATGTCCCGCCAATCGTTTGTCGTGCCAGAGTGGGCAGAATAGGTCCGGGGCTTGCCGACTTCGAGATGCAGGGACCCTTTTGAGGGGAGCTTTTTGTGAGAGGGCCAGGCCTCGAAGGCCCCGCTGATATGGCAGGGGATGACGGGAATCCGGGTGCCGGCCACGAGCATGCCGATGCCGGGTTTGAAGCGGTTCATATGGCCACTGCGCGTCCGGGTGCCTTCCGGGAAGACCAGGAAGCATTCGTCACTGCTGGCAAGGTTTTGGCGGAGCCTTGTCAAGCTGTGGGAACCGGTTTTGTGGCGCCATAGTGGGCGTAAGTTGAGGAAACGCGATGAAAGCCAGGTTTGAAGCGGGTTCTTGAAAAAGGTGTCCCCGGCGGCAAGGGGAGAAAATCTGGAGCGGACTGCGCGGGGGATGGCGGCTCCAAGAAGCAGGGTATCCAGATGGGAACTGTGGTTGGCGACGATGACGGCTGGACCCTGGGTCGGAAAGTTCTCGGCGCCTTGAATGGAGAGCGCTTGGGTCAACATTACGCCACGGCGGATGAACGACCAGGTCAGGTGGTGAAGGCCGGCTTCCCAGCTTGGTGCACATCTGTCCGGGGGGATGACTCGTTCGATCCAAGTGGTGGATGAGGAATGGCTGACGTGGGGATGGATTGTTTTGATCATGGGAGTTGGGCGGTGAGATGGTGGAGAGGTTGGAAGGACTCGATCAGGCTCAAGGTCAGGGCGAAGACGGGTGCGGCAAAAATCAGGCTGTCACAGCGGTCGAGGATGCCTCCGTGGCCGGGTAGGGAATTGGAGAGATCCTTGAGGTGAAGATCCCGCTTGATAGAGGAAAGGATCAGGTCGCCTCCGGCCCCGGCCAGTGACAGCAGGATGCCGGTTGGAATGAGAATCAGAGGGGTTCCGAGGGCCTGTCCTTTGAAAAGAAAGAAGCCACTGAGTGACACGAAGGTGGTGGTGAGGATCATGGCCCCGAAGAGTCCACCACGGGTTTTACCGGGACTGGTGTGTGGACAAAGTGCGGTGCGGCCGAAAGTCTTTCCGGAAATGAAGGCGAAGACGTCGTTGAGTTCGATACTGAGAATGAACCAGAGCAGAATGGTGCCATTGAACTGACCGCCTCCCAGAAAGCCCAGATGGCCCGGCCAAAGTCCGCAGAGCATGAAGCCCAGATTGGTGAGTGCGATTCGTTTCAGGTAGCCCTCGGGCTGATCTTTCAAGAGCGAAGTCGCGGTTGTGAGGACGGCGACCAGCGGGGCGCTCAGCAGGAGGAGTCGGTGGTCATGTTTTAGAATTGCGATGGCGACGACAAGCAGACCTGTCATGGCTGATGCAAACAGGAGGCGGTCACCCGCAAGTCCGGCAGCACGGGAGAACTCGCGGTAGCAGACGTAACCCAGCAGCAGGATCGCGGCGGCGATACCTATCGGGCCAATGAGGATGGGAATCACGGTCGCCGGGATGATGATGGCCCAGGTGCGGATTCGAAGCATGAGTTCATGGTGCATCTTCGGCGAGGTGAGGCCACGCCGGTGAAGGAGGAAAGAGATTATCCAGCCGAGTGCGAGAGCGGTGACGGCCGTTGCCGTGATCCAGAGTTGGCGTGGGTCGATCGCGTCAATGATCGACGAGATAAAGTCATTGGGGGTCATGGTGGTCGTTGGGCAGGAGTTCGACGAAGGCGTGGCGAAGCCGGATGATCGTGGTAGCCAGGGTGCCAAGAGTGATGAGGGCAAGAGTTCCGCCGATAAGACCGATCTCTTGTCCCATGAACGGTGAGGGCCACCAACCCAATGGAAGCAAGGCAAGCAAACCCAGGGCCAGACAGAGAACGGTCATTCTGGCTGGCTTGGCCATGGGCCCGCTGAAGTCGGGAGAGGCTCCGGCGATTTGCACTTGCACTCGGATATAGGCGGTGGCGAGTGATCCGAGGGCGGCGGCCCATCCGAGGGTCGGGTGGCTGCCGATGGCATAGCCGGCTCCGATCAGGATCCCGATATCCGAGATGCGATCGGGGACTTCATTGTAGAGAAGTCCGACGCGGGAGGCACGTCCGGTTTCGACCGCGAGCACGCCGTCGAAAATATTACAGGCCCCCCGGAGGATCACGAGGAAGACTGAGCCAAGAAGGATGATGCGTTGGAGCAAGCTTCCGAATTCCAGTGCCGGAGTGAGTGCGAGGAGCGCGCCTGCGGAGACTCCGAAGATCATGCCGAGGACGGAGACCTGATTGGGAGTGACGCCGCTGGTGGTGAGTTTTTTCAGCAGCCAAGTCCAGCATCCAAGGTCCCGGAGGGCGAGGGGGCGACGGTTTTCAGTTTGTTGTTTAATCGTGATCATGATGTTTTTCCCATAAGGTAAATGCCGAAGAGCAGAAGGGTCATGCCGGCGAGGTTGACCGGACGGATTGGTGTGCCAAAGGCGGCCAGCGAGATTACGGCGGCGAAGATGAAGGTGGTCGCGTAGACCGGATAGAGGACGGTGAGGGCACCTCCTTTACGGAAGGCGGCGACAAAGAGGACCATTACTGCGGTGTAGCAGGCGACCCCGCCGAGCAGGCGCGGATTGGTCAGGTAGGCCGCGGGGGTATTTCCGCCTGCGCTGGCTCCGGTTTTGTAGAGGAAGGATCCGGTGGCCCCGCACAGGGAGGCGCCGAGAATCATAAGGATCGATAGGGGATGAGTGGTTTCGGTCATGATCTTCTACCTCCCAACTCCGGATTGACTCGCGGGGGTTACAGAAAACTTGCGCTGTCGTGATGGAAAAAGGTTCTTTGCTCCTCACGGACCGTTCTTCCTGATAGAGATATCAATCATGCCAACTAATTCATCGAATCCTGACAGCACGGGTGGAGGTGGATTCTTTCCCAATACGCGCTGGAGCATGGTGGTGGCAGCGCAGGAGTCGCCGGGTATCGAGCGGGGCGAAGCACTTGCGGAACTGTGTCGACTCTATTGGCGGCCGGTTTATCTCTTTGTCCGGCAGCGTGGGAATTCACCGGAGGAGACGGAGGACCTCACGCAGGAATTCTTTTACCGCCTGATCGATGGCGAACTCCTGCAGGGGGTCAGCGGGCCGGAGCGGGGGCGGCTGCGGTCGTTCATCTGCGTGGTCTTGAAGCGATTTCTGTCCGATGACTATCACCGACGGATGACTCAGAAACGTGGAGGTGGTCAGATCGTTGTGGACATCGACGGGCCTTCAGTGGAAGGACAGATCAAGGACGCTGGAAGTCATTCGGTGGATCCGGAACGGGCCTTCGACCGGCGGTGGGCACTGGACTTATTGGATGAAGCACGTCGCCGATTGATGGAAGACTATCAGCGTGCGGGGAAGTCCGGGCTTTTCGAGCGGTTTGAGCCCACGATCAGTCCTCAGGTCGAGCAGATCAGTCACGCGATTCTGGCTGATGAACTGGGCATGAGCGAGGGCGCGGTGAAGGTGGCGGTGCACCGATTCCGCCATCGTTATCGGGAGTGTTTAATCTCCGCGCTACGTGACACGCTGGCGAAGGATGAAGATCCCGAAGAGGAATTGCGTTATCTCTTGTCTCTGTTTTCGCGCGCTTAGCGGAATCATTAATCCTTCGTGGCGCTGGTGACGATGGGGATGTCCGCTTCAGGGAAGGGGTCCATGGTGGTCCAGTCGATGCCAAGTCTCACAAACTCGGCACGGACCGCCATTAGATCCCAGATAAATAGCCGACCGTCTCGACCCTGGGTGCTAATGAGGATGCCATCACGGCTGATGGTGAGAGGCCATTGTTTGTCGAAGTTCGGCTGGATGAGATCCTCCATCGGAGTAGTGCGTGGGTTGAGTACCTTGAGCAAATCCGTTTCATGGGAGATCGTGAAGGCGGTTCCACGTGGGCTGAAGACCATCCGGCCCGGGATGTTGGCCATCTTGTTGACGATCTTGAGCTCCTCGATTTCCTTCCAGTCATTCATGGGATTCCAGAAGTGGTAGGAGGATGCGTCGCCGGTCGCGAGTAGGACCAGGTCGTCTTCTAAGACAGGTGAGAAGGCGATGGTGGCGCCCTTGGCTCCGTCCAGATCTTTGATTTTTTTGCCATCGGGAAGGCTCCAGATCCGGACTCCCTCGCGCTCGTCGCTTGCCGTGGCAAGCCACCGGCTCTCGGAGTCGATGGCGAGTAAGGTTTCGGCATTGGTGTTTGGAAGATTTTTAAGAAGGGCGCCTTCGGTTCCGGCAAGCCAAACGCCCGTGTCACTGGTGATGACGAGCAGTGATTCGTCAGATGTGAGTGTGAGTTGTCCACAGTTTTTAAGGGTGGTGAAGACCTCCGGCGGGCCAAAGTGAATCTCCAACTGATCAGCCGCGTTCGGGCGCACCGAGCGCTTGCGCCGCCGAACGCCTTCAGTGCCGGCGATGTAGAGCCACGACGAAGAGAAGGCGAGCCCCTGGGGCGCGGTCACATCTTTGAAGCGGGTGAGTTCCATCCCGTTTCGGTTCCATAAGGTCACGCCATCGCTGCCAGCGGTTGCGAGGGCCAGGCTCAAGCGGTTTTCCTTGCCGAATTCGTCGATTTCTATTTGTAAGTCCCAGGCCGAGGCAATGATTCCCTCTCCACCGGCGTGTCCAACCGATCGGTGACAGACCTTCGAATGTTGGATGTCGAGAGCGTAGAGTTTCTGGTCCCAAGAGACCGGTCCGAGCTGTTTGTCGTCAGGAGAGAAAGAGAAATTTCCAGCAACTGTTTTGTTGGTGGAAAGAAGAGAACCGTGGCGACCGTCCCAGAGCCGGATCTGCCAATCTGCGCTCGCGCTGGCGAGCAGGCGTCCATCCTTGCTCCATGCAATTTGCTTGATGTCGGCGAAGTGGCCATCGAGGCCATCGAGTGAAATAGGATTGGATTTCGAAACGTCGGGGTTGTAGATGGAAAGAGCCCCGCCGGCAGCGCCCATAGCGAGGAGATGACCGGAAGGATTCCATGCAAGTCGGATGGCTTCCCACCCCGGATATTCGTCGATGATTTCGTGATCGTCAGAGCGGTAGTCAATGATGACCACACGTCCTCCATCAGGAACGCCCGAAGCCTTTTCAAGCCCAACAGCGATGTGGTCGGTTTTCGGGCGGAGGCTCAGTGAGCGGGGGCGCCCGGCAAGAGTTACGGGTTGTAAAACGGGTTGGCCAGTCCACTTGAGGAAGGAGATTTTGTTCAGCGAACCGATGGCGATGCCCTCATCGCCAGGAAGCAGGTCGAAGGCATGATCGCTGAGTGGCGTGGCCGGAATGACTGTTTCCCCAGTCTTCCACTCAATGACTTCCATCTGGCTTTCGGCAGAGGGACTGGTCGCGATGATGAGATAGACACTATCTTTCCCGCCAAAACTCAAGCGGCAGCCGTCTTCGAGCAGCAGACTGCTGGTGACTGTTTTGAGCGGTTGGTAGCCAGAGCGACCGAAAATTGAAATTCGGCCCTTATCCCTATCTTGAACCAATGCGCAGAACTTGTGCCCGGAGTCGAAGGCCATTGCGGCGAGAGTATTCTGGATGGCGACCCCGGTCTCTGTCTGCCGCATGTCGGAGCCAGCGAGGCAGGCGAGGGCCACATTGCGCTCATTGCGTAGGTCTTCGTCGGGACTAATCCTGGCGGCTTCTTGAATCTTACTGAGCGCCCTGTCCAGCCAGCCGGACTTACCGGAACCGCGCTCGGCTGCCTCGCTGGCATCTCGGAGGAGATCCTTGCGCTTCTGGATGAGCTTCTCAAGAGCGAGGCGTTGAACCTCGGCCTGCTCAGCCTTAAGATTGGTGGTTAATTGGCTCTCCTTGTTGAGGGCCATCGATGTTGCGATGATTCCTCCCACCAAGGCAATCACAGTGATCCCTGCGGTGAGGACGCCGACCCGGTTTCTGCGGACAAATTTGCTCACCCTGTAGCTTCGGCTTGGCGGTCCGGCTTGAACGGGAAGGCCTTTGAGATACCGGTCGACATCAGAAGCCAGGCCCTTTGCGGTGTCATAGCGTCGGGTCCTGTCTTTCTCGATGGCCTTCATGACAATCCAGTCGAGGTCACTCCGCAATCGCCTCTCCAGTCGGATGGATTCGGTCTGCCTTTTCCCGGCGATCTCGGTCCGCGGTCCTTCATTAAGAGCGGCGAAACCACTCGATGGCTTGAGCGGATCTTTTTCCCGGATCATGCGGCGCATGTCATCGAGGCCACTCGTGACGAGTTTCTTTCGGCTTAAGGGCACGCAGCCGGCCAGCAGTTCGTAGAGGACAACGCCGAGCGAATAGATATCGCTTCGGGTATCGACATCGATTGCATTGAGTCCGGTTTGCTCGGGGCTCATGTATTCCGGCGTGCCCACGATGCGGCCGAAAAGGGTGAAAAAAGTTTGCTCGGTGAGTTCAATATCGATGGCCTTGGCCACCCCAAAGTCGATGATCTTCGGACATGCCAGGCCATTTTCATCCATGTGGACGAGGATGTTGCTGGGCTTGAGGTCGCGATGGATCACTCCCTTTTGATGCGCGTGTTGGACGCCATTGCAGATGCGGGAGAAAAGCTCGAGCCGCTGGCGGATGGAAAGTTGGTTTTTGTCGCAGAAGGTGGTTAGAGGCAGGCCTTCGACGAGTTCCATGACGAAGAAAGGTCGCCCGAGTGCGGTTGTGCCGGCATCGTAAACCTTGGCGATATAGGGACTGTCTCTTATACACATCTGACGCTGCCGACGATCTACTCTGTGTAG
>CAJXVQ010000130.1 GCA_913060685.1 uncultured Verrucomicrobiales bacterium | reverse complement strand
CTACACAGAGTAGATCGTCGGCAGCGTCAGATGTGTATAAGAGACAGATCCAGGTCGATCCATCGTGGACTTCACTCTTCGGTGGCAAAAAGCGTTGGGAGCGACTTGAGGTCAGAAAGATTGAGGCCGAGATTTCAATTGAAATGATCCAGATGATTCTCGCCCGTTACGAGAAGCCGACGGCTGGTGCTTTGGTCGTTGCTGATGAAGGGGGGACCGGGCAAAAGCCAACACCACCAATAAGCACCGGGGAAGGAACAGAACCGGAGTTAGAAAAGGGCACAAATCACCCACCAGTCGCGAATCAAGAAGAGAAGCCAAGAGGGACACCGGGTGAAGCACTTGCGGAGAGTGTGCCGGTCGATGACTTCGAGGGCGTGATTGTTTTTTCCGACGCCCGGCTACGGCTATACTCGGAGAAGGTCCCCGAGCTTTCGATGACCATCGGTGATTTGAATGGAGAAGTCCCGGTCTGGGGTGCGGCAAGGGAAGGAGAAGTGGCAGTGGGACTTGTCCAGCTGGGTGAGAGATTCGCTGAGAGATCATTGACGATTCCGGTAAAGTGGGAGAATCGCTCTCTCGATGTGACAGCTCATCCCCTCAAAATCTTTGGTTTGGATGTGAGGCTCTCTGCGGCAATCTTACTGCACAGCGGGTTTCCGGTGGGTTTGCAGATTGAGCTCCCGGCACAGCAGGCCGATTTGAGTCCGATTTTTCTGGAGCGCGATTCACCCATAGAAGTAGCGAGCCTGAGGTCGCAGAATCTTCTCCAGGGGTATCTGGAATTTCCATCCAGCTTTCAGGGTCAGAGTACGACGGGATTTGAGAATTTGGTGCTTCATGATCTGACGGATGGAGGAGGAACGAGATTTAGTCGTGGTTTGTCCAAGATCAAGTTCTCTGCAGCTGGCCTTGTTGCGGAGGATATCAGGATAGTCGGAGATGATGATGCGGTATTGATGAATGGATTTGCGACGACTGGAGGCGAGATCGCGGCGACGGTGAGGATTGTAGCGAGTCCGGGGAGGGCCCAGTCCCATGAGCAAAGAGTGAAGAGGGGCGGGGCCGATCTATCTTTGGACTTTCAAAATTTGGTGACTCCGGATCGTGAATTCCGTGATGTTCGGATTGAAGCCCGGAGCGGGGTATTGATGATGGACCTGGGGGAACAACGATCGTGGGTTCCTTTTTTACCAGCCGCGAAGGCGATTTTGGGTCGCGAAAATACGGAACTGCCAAACTTACCATGAGAATTATAGCCGGGTCAGCCAAGGGGCATCATTTGAAAGTCCCACGTGAGGTGTCGCGGCCTACCACTGACCGCGTCAGGGAGTCGATTTTCGGGATCCTGTCTGCGGTGATTGATCAGGCGAAGGTGCTGGATTTGTTTGCGGGATCGGGCGCTCTTGGAATCGAGGCCCTGAGCAGGGGCGCTGTATCGTGTACCTTTGTGGAGCAGAATCGGGGTGCTTGCCGGGTGATCGAGGGGAATCTGAAAAAGACAAATCTCGCGAATGGCCGGGTGATCAATCGTGAGGTCGCAAAATTTCTTGAAGGCGAAAGAGGCGGCTATGATTTGATCTTTGCTGATCCCCCGTATGCGGATGGTCTGACTGATCCGGCTCGCGATTTGGTGGCACTTGAGGGCTGGGGGAAGTGGCTGGCCAAGGATGGGTTTTTAATTCTGGAACGTGAGGCGGTGGGAGAATTGCCCGAGCCACGTGGGCTTTCGTTACTCCAAAAGCGAGACTACGGACGGAGTCGGATCGCCATTTATCAATGTGATTCCTAAACGATGACCCGGAGAGTTTTTCTTTTATTTTGGAACCTGCTCTACCCGGGAGTGGTTGTGTTGGCGGCACCGTTTTGGATGCTCAAGATGTTCCGCCGGGATGGCTGGGGAAGCGGGCTTTTGGAGAGGATCGGTTGCTATCGCCGGGATGCGGAGTTTGAACGAACGGGAGGAGTTTACATTCATGCCGTCAGTGTGGGGGAGGTGCTTCTTGCCTTGAAATTGATCGCGAAGTGGAAGCTGGAGTCTGACGATCACTTTGTCTTGGTTCCAACGACCGCGACGGGGATGGCGGTGGCGCGTGAGAAGGCTTCAGCGGAGGTGCGGGTTGTTTATGCACCTCTTGATTTCGGGTTTCTGATTCGTCGGGCCATGACCCGTTTTGAGCCGAGAGTCGTCGTGATGGTGGAGTCGGAGCTTTGGCCGAATTTAATTCACCAAATTCATCGGATGGGGATTCCTCTGGGCTTGATGAATGCGCGGTTGTCGCCTCGGTCAGGGCGGCGGTTGATGAAGTTTCGTCGCTTGGTTTCGCCCTTTCTTGAGTTACTTGATCGGGTCGGAGTTCCGGAGAAGGAGGATCTGAAGCGGTGGCAGGATATTGGGGTGAGGACAGAAGCCACTGTCCTGACCGGGAATGTGAAATTTGACCCGGCGGGTGCGGCTTTGCCAAAGAAGCGGGACGAGTTTTCGGAGATGTTGAACCAGTTTCCTGCCAATCGGGTGGCGATGGCGATCTCGACTTTCGCAGGCGAGGAGAAGTATCTGGATGGTGCTTTTCGTGAGGCGGGATTGCAATCGGTGATTGTGCCGCGTCATGCCGAGAGGCGGGCCGAGGTCTCAGCGGCATTGGGTGATCGGGTGGTCTTGCGGAGTCAATTTCGGGCTCCGCAGGGGGATGAGACTTTTGTCATCGATAGCACGGGCGAGTTATGTGACTGGACCGCTCACGCAGGCGTTGTGGTGATTGGTAAGAGTTTCTTCGAGAAGGGTGGACAAAATCCATCCGAGGCCATCCTGGCCGGAGTGCCGGTGATCTGCGGTCCTTACATGGCGAATTTTGAACCGCTTGTGAGCGAGTTGAAGGCTGCGGGGGGGATTCTGATGGTGTCCACCCGCGAGGAGTTAGTCGCTGCTCTGACCGAGATTCCGGAAGGACAGGTTGAGGCTGCCCGAACGGTTCTCGAGAAACACAAGGGCGCGATGGTGCGAACAATCGCACTTTTCAGTGACAGCCTCCGGGTGACTACTTGAGGAGGCGTTCGTAGAGCGCCTGGTAGTCTTCGACGACCCGTTCGTCGGAGAAGTCTTCCTTCGACTCCTCCATGATGCGCTTAATTTGCGGGTTTTTGTGGCCTGGGGGAAGTTGGTAAAACTCCATGGCTTGGTCGATGGCCCAGCGGAATCCGGCAGCATTGAAGTCTTCGAAGAGAAATCCGTTGCCGACATTTTCGTGAATATTCAGATGAGTCACGGTATCCTTCAGGCCACCGGTGGCGTGCGCGATGGGGAGGGAACCGTAGCGGGCGCCGATCATCTGGGGAAGGCCGCAGGGCTCGAATGAGGAAGGCATCAGCACAAAGTCGGAGCCGCCATACCCGAGGTGGGACAGTGATTCCGAGAAGGGGTGAACGGCGACACGGTCGGCAAGCCCGTGATAGGCGACAATTCCCTGGAAGTGCTGTTGGTATGGGCCGTCGGCAATCATGACGATCTGGAGACCGAGATGGCTGTAGTCTTCAATGAGCTCGAAGAGGATGTCGGCGAGGAGGTTGCAGCCTTTTTGAACGGGGTCGAGTCGTGATGGCCAGAAGATGACGGGAGCCGAAGCGTCTTCCTTCAGGAGGAGGCGGCGTTGAAGATCACACTTGAGTTTGGGTTTGACGGTGTGGTGGCGTCGAGGGCCGTATTCCTCGGGGAGGTAGGAGTCGACCTGGGGGTTAAATGAGCGGTCCGGCGCATTCACAATGCCGGAGGCGGCTCCGGCTTCGCGTTTGTGATAGAGGAGATGGCTGAGGTGAGGCGGGATGGCAGAGTGATGACCCATTGCCACTTCATTGAGGAACGTAGGGCTGACCACATTGACGTGATCTGCGGCCATGATGCCACTTGCGAGCAAGTCGATGGGATTGGTCCAATAGGACTCGTCAAAACTTTGAGGGTAGTTGCCGAAGTAGAGTTCATCCCAGAAGTCGCCAGCGGGGATGCCGGTGTTTTCCAATTGGGCCAGAGTGGCTGTCTGGGTGTGGATGTTGTGAATGGTGAAAAGGGTGGGGATGCCGAGCTTTTTGGCTTCGGCGGGAATCAGCCCGGTCATCCAGTCGTTACAATGAATGATGTCCGGTTTAACCCTGGGGATGATGTGGTTGATGAGATCTCGCTGGAAGGCGAGAGCAGACATGAGGAGGTCTTCCTTGCAGGCCTGGTAAACACCACCGCGGCGATAGAATTTACAATCCTCGGCGAGGTGAATG
Organism: uncultured Verrucomicrobiales bacterium; assembly: GCA_913060685.1. Classification (GTDB taxonomy): domain Bacteria; phylum Verrucomicrobiota; class Verrucomicrobiia; order Verrucomicrobiales; family Akkermansiaceae; genus SW10. Next base: position 9,493 of record CAJXVQ010000130.1, on the reverse strand, counting down.
CGGTCGCCAACCGAGATGCGGGTGCGTTTTCCGGGGTGGGTGGCTTCTTCGCCACCTTGGAAAAGACTGCGGTAATGAGGGATAGCGAGGTGAATGTCCTTTTCGGCCGAGCTGAGTCCGTGGACGAGGAGAGCAGAGACATCGGCGAGGCCTCCAGCCTTGGCGCGCAGCCTTTCGGCATCGTCGGAAAGCTTCTTGGAGACGTAGGATATTTCAGGGGTAATGAAGAGAATGCGAGGTCCGGGATCCGGGGCGCTTTTCTTGCTCGTTTTCTTGGCCATGGAGGGAATGAGGGTCTGTTGGGGAGTCTGTGTCTACGGTTGAGGTGGCCGATGTTGGGGCGGTCATTGATAGCCTCTTAAAAATTATCAACTGTTTTCTAAAGGCTGATCTATTTTTTATCTTTCTTTGGAGGCTGTCTGAGCGGCGCGACTCGCTTCACAAAATTCAAGAGCAGAGGGTGTGCCGGATTTGTCATTTGGTGGCCATAGCCATCGAGCTCCATTAATGCTACGTCTTGATGACCGGTTACTTTTAGCATGCGGTAGAAGTAGGCGTTTTCCTCATAGCGTCCCAAGAGTTCCTTTTCACGGTCTCCCGTGATGAGGAGGATAGGAGGGGCATCAGGTCGAACGTGATAGAGCGGGGCGAGTTCATCGACGACGGGGCGTTTGGCTTCCAGGCCTCTTTCCTTCCGGGCCGTGAAGTGGGTGATGGTGTGACCGCTGTATGGAATGAGACCGGCAATCTGTCCTGGATCGGCTTGATGGCGTTTCAGCCATTTTGAATCAAGACCCACCATGCTGGTGAGATATCCTCCGGCGGAGTGACCGCTGATGAAAATTCGCTTTGGGTCTCCTCCGTATGTTTCGATGTTCTTTAAAACCCAAGCGATGGAGGCTGCGGCATCGTCGAGACAATCGATGACCTTAACCTTGGGGCTGAGCCGATAGTTCACGGCGACGATCGCGTGTCCCTTGTTTTGAAGTCCTTTCGGGAAGTTTTTGTTTCCCGAGGTGAGCCCTCCGCCATGGAACCAGACGATCGTGGAGAAGTTTGAAGAATCGGCCGGGTAATAGAGGTCCAACCGGCATCGTTCACGTTGATATTCGGAGAGGGAGGAATCGTCCTTGCGGTAAAGAAAGTCTTTCTTCACCAGATAGGTTTCGTCCGCGAATAAAAGATGAAGGCTACCAAGAAAAAGACACATCATCAGCCGCATTGCATGACGATGACAGACAATGGAGTGGTGTGCGAGGGTGATTTCACGCTGGAGTTCCTGATTGTCGGGTGTTTGCGTCAAGCTGAGTAGCGGCTCACCCTCCAAAGGGTGGATCGGAATTTGTGTTACAATTTCCCCTATGGTCCGGTGACCCGGACGCGATAGAAATCGGATGTTTCTGAAGTGGTGTCGATCGAGCGACTGACGGGACCGCTCGCGATGACGGAATCGTGGAGATTCCAAACCCCATCCAAAGTCGAGGAGGACTCAACGACATAGGTTTTTCCAGCCACAGAAGTCCAAGTGATTTCGATTTCTTGTGGGATGAGGGTGTGGCTCACGCTGAGGATGCGGAAGAAGTCACTGCCATCGAGTGGATTGGTTCCGGCAACGAGTTCAGCGGCGTCCGAGGGGCCATCGCCATCGGTGTCGAAGAGGTTGGGATCGGTGCCAAGGGCATCTTCACGAATATTACTGAGCCCGTCACCATCATCGTCGGTGGCAACTGCGAGGCCGGGGCTGCCATCGGTGAAGGTAGAAGCGCGCCAATTGAGGGGGTCATTGTAGTCCCCCTGGGGATCGATGACTTCCAAAGAGGGGCCGTCCCCGTCTGCCGCGAGCGGCCACGGAGCGGTGTCATCGTAGGTGAAGTCGTGGATGTTATTGAGGGCGGGATCTCGGAGTTCGATTTTCTCCCCTCCATTCGAGAGGACACCGGAAGTCCATTTGCCGACGATGATGGGGGTGTTTCCGTAGCGTGCGCGGAAGGCTGATTCATCGGCGACAAGGACGGCGTATTGTCCCGGGGTGAGGGTGACATTGGCAAAGGTGAAGGCTGCGAATGGCTGGGTGTCGTTGAATGACACGCCACTGAGATTCAGGGGAGCGGAGCCGGTATTTTGGATCTCGATGAACTCGGTTTCGCTTCCGCCGAGAGGATTATACATGATCTCGGTGATCCGAAGGAAATCGAGAGTCGGGCTTGAGATGCCCGGGTCGACAAGGAGGGTGTCATCAAATTCCACCCGGAATCCTTGTGGGGAATCAGTGGAGGCAAAGAGCCCGACGCGGGAAGTGGTGGCGGCTCCAGTTCCAGCCCCAAGGTTGGCCCAGACCCCCGACTCGGTTTGGTATTGAAAGAGGATGCCGGAGTCCGTTTTGAAAATACGAACGACGGCCACCTTCTCGGTCCAGGTGATTGAGGTCAGGGTGGTGACTCCGGAGCTATTAATACGTTTGAGGCGCAAGAAGTCCCCGTCTTCCATTCCCACCGTGTAGCGAACAGGGGCGGAACTTTGGACGGCATCAACGATGATGCCCGTGTAGAAATCACCTTGTTGAACAGAAGTTAGGGTAAGTTCCGCCGCGAATGACCAGTCGCCCGACGGGGTGACGCGCCAGAGGGCCGGATAGGTGGGCGAGTTGAAGATGAGGGGCTTGGCTGGTTCGGTCTCAAGTTTTAGAGCGAGACGATTCGGGGTCTCGTCGAAGCTGTAAGAAGCCGACGGGGTCGTGCCGTCACGAAGCACGAGGTTCTCCGGAGTCCAGTTGGGGCGGAGAATGCCCTCGTTGAAGGGATCCCATCCCGTATTGGCATAGGCGACGATTTCGCGCGTCACTTCGGTTTCCTCTCCGTCGCCATCGGTGACAGTGAGAGTGAGCGGGTAGTGTCCGGGCTTGGTGAATGACACGGCTGCGCTCTCGGGAGTGGGCATTGTCAGGACGGTGGTTCCCGAGAGTTCCCAGAGATAGGTGAGGCCGGTGCCTTCCGGGTCGTAGCTCCCGCTGGCTTCGATCTGGAAGGTTGAGTTGATTGGGATGTAAAAGGATCCGGGGTTGGCATCAAGGATGACGACAGGAGAGGCGTTGCCGGTTTTGGTGACGGTGTAGGTCTCGGTGCCGACGACGAGGCCGGTCCGATCGAGAGCCTGGACTTCGATGCTATTGGTGCCTTGTCGAAGCTGGAGACCTGCGAGTGTCCAACCGGTGGTGCTGTTGAATTGGTAACGAGCCTCGGGGTGGTCAATCGCTCGGATGGAGAAGGCATCGGCCCCGCTGGTGCCTTGCAGAGAGATGGTATTCGCAGAGGTGGTTAGGGAGGAGCCATTGCCGGTGGTGACATTGAAGGGGGTGTTCAAGGCGCTGCCCATGGTCGAGTTCGCAGTGGCAAGGCGGGCGGCATTCCAGGAATCGTAGGTCGATTGATTACTCGAGTAGGAGTTTGAGGCGTCTTCCTCACACTGGAACCAGGCGTCAAGGCGGGGAGAGCCTGCGGTGTATTTATCGACCATTTCCCGGAGGTAGTGGTTCACCCGCTGCTGGACATAGGGCTTGTAGAAGAAATTTCGTACTCCGGCCAGGTTGCCGATGAAAGGAGCGTTGGCACTGCCAAAGGTGAGGTCGGAATCCCACTGAACGAGCATCCACTTTCCGTCGGTGACCCGGCGAAGGAAGTAGCCGTTTTTACCACGATTACGGGTGAGGGTGTCCCAGTCATCGCACCATCCCCGGACGACGGCATTTGCAGCCATGAGGTCGATGTCCGCGGTCCGTTCGATTTCCTCCCGGGTGAAGGAATTCGTGCCGACCATGCTGGTCCAGCCGATGAAAGAGGAGTAGTCGTGTTCCGTCTCGCGGGAGCGCTTGATCCACTCGGAGGAGTAGCGTTCGGCCTCATTGGTGTTCTTGTATTCCCAGGTGGCGTTGCGGTTTGAACGGCCCCAGTTGTCATCGAACCACCATTCGTCGTCGATGCGATAGAGTTCACCTTTGTTTCCGTCTTCCCAGTTTCTTCTGAGGAAGTCGTTCGCATTGGGTTCAACATCTTCACGAAGTGAGGCATTGCCTCCATTGATAATGACCCGCACAAATTCGTTTTCATTGGCAGCGTGTCCGAAGAGGTAGAGCCAGTACCGGATGATGCGGTTGTGGTAGGCGCGGCCGCCTCCGGCATCATTGTCTACGGCCCGTTTGGTGTAGCCGCGGAAGTTGCGATCGCCGGGGGATTTCCACTTCATCCGTGAGAAGTCGCTATTGCTGGAGCGGGTCCAGGGGCTGCCGCTTTTACGCATTTCGCAGTTGTAGATGATATCGCGATCATCACTGATGAAGGTGGTGTTAAAGTATTGATTGGAGAGGCGGGGGAAGTTGTAGTCGAAGGTTGCTGATTCTCCCGTGCCTGAGGATGCCAATTGGTCACGTGCTGAGATGATGAAGCGCTGGCTCCGAAGATCGGTGGCGTGGTTGGTGTTGTCGACCACCCACATGGCGGGCTTCCCGGGGGCAAGCCGCGGCTGGGTGGAGGTGCCGCCGGCGGAGGTGGCTTCGACGTAAAATTGCACGATGGCATTGTCGCTTTGATAATTGGTGACGGTGGCCGAGTAGACTCCGTCGCTTGCGACTTCATCTCCTCCGGTAATACCGTCATCGAACATGGGGGAGCTGCTCCAGGCACCATTGGCGGTTTGGGTGTCGAGGCGATGGCGCAAGGTGACCGTGCCTGCGCCGGAAGCCCGCGCGGTGACGCGTACGGGATCACCCGTAGTAGGAACGGCCGGGCTGTGAATCAGGCCGGAGATGGTGGGAGCAACCGAGCCGAGGGATGCGGAATTGGAAGCGCCGGGCGTTCCGAGATTTTTTGGAATGGGGAGATAGACGGTGCCGCCGAAGGAGCGGTCCCAGGTCAGGGCATTGAGGGTGGCTTTTCCGGAGATCCAGCGGGCCTGGAAAGTGAAAGTGAGGGTGTCGTTGTCCTGAATGTCGATGACGTCGATCTCGCAGCGGTTGGCTTTGACGTCGCCGTGTCCGGTGGAGATGAGGTGGAACTCACCGTTGGTGATGGTGCTGCCGTGGTGGGTTCCTTGGCAAAGCCAGCCATCATCGGCCCTCCCGCCGGTAGCAAGAGTGACACCACTTCCGGGGAGAATATTGCCTCCGCCATTGCGGGAGAGGGAAAGATTCCTCATCGCAAGGTGGGAATCTCCAACGGCCTGGAGATGAAGTTCCTTGTAGTCTGAGGCCGATCCACGGGAGTTGTTTTGGAGGTAGGCTTCGGAGATTGTGTAAGTTTGAAAGGATGACTTGGTTGATTCATCCGAAGCGGCCCAGGCACTTGCCTTGGAATTGTCCATGTCCGGGTGGCGGAGTTCAAGACTGCTGCCGAGACCGCCGGCAAGCTCGGGCCAGTTGCCGCCGGTGTGGTAATGGACTTCGTCGGCGATGTTTCCCCAGGAATCCACGAGTTGCAGGAGTTCTCCGCTGTTGGAAAGTTGGCCGGTGTATTGTCCGATGAGGTTGGGATAGCTGGTGAAGTTTTCATTGGCCGCAATGACGAGATATTGCCCGGCACCTAGAATCGTTCCTCCGGGGAAGGTGAAATCGACTCCGCTGGAAAAATCCCAACCTGACAGATCAACGGGAAATTGTGACTTGTTAAAGAGTTCGATAAATTCGCCGTCGCGGTGCTCGCTGGGAGGGTCAACCATGAGTTCGCTAAAGACGATGGAGGTCTCGCGGTCGGGTGAGTTGGCAGCGCCCTGGGAGCTGGTGCTGGTGACGTAGAAGTTGCCGGAGCCATCCGGGTAAGCGGCGGAGAAATTCCGGGGGGCTTTCCTGGGAATAGCGACGGCATCAAGGATGGTGTTGGTGCCGTTGATGAGGAAGAGAGTGAGGTCATCACCGGCGGGAAAGGAGTGGTCGAGGGTTAGGAAACCGGAGGGAGAAATGCTACCGCTTAGAGCGACTTTGTCAGAGAAATCCGGTGAGCTGGCGAGAAAGAGACCGGTGGAATCCAGCGTTGCGGGGGAGGGGTTGAAGAGCTCGATCCAGATGGAGTCACCGTTTTGGTCGAAGGCCGCTTCGTTGATTTTGAGACTGAAATCAGCGGAGCTGCTGGCATTGGGTGCGTTTGAGCTGGGCTGGGAAAAGAGGAACCATGAGGACGAACCGTCTCCTTTGCGGCCGAGGGAACGGCCGTCGAGCGGGACGAGGGCATCGATGGCATTGGCGATGGTGGTGCCATCGGGTTCCGTGAGATAGACCACGGTGTTTCCGCCGGTGGCGAGACCGGCGGTGCCGTAGTCGATCGAGATGAATCCGGAGGCAGGGACGGTGAAGCCGGAGGGGATTTGGTATTGGGTGAGGCTGCCTGGCGAGTCGCTGAGGAACCAACCGGTGAGATCGATGGCGCTGCCACCGGGGTTGAAGATCTCGATGAAGCCATCGCCTGCGGGGAGGACTTCATTGATGAGGAGGCTGGGGTTGGTTGGGGCGGCGATGCTCAGGCGGGCGCCGAAGACACAGTCGGAGCTGCCGTCGTTGGTCTGGTGAACTTCGGCGCAAATGACGTTGACGCCGTTGACGAGGGCCGAGCCGTTGTTGGTTGCTACGGCCAATTCTTCGGTGGCGTTGCCAACGGTGCGGGAGGCGGTGGTTTTCCAACCGGCGTTGGCTGAGGTGCCCACTCCTCCGATCGGGGTGCCATTGAGGTAGAAATAGACGCCATCGTCGGTGATGGAATCGAGAGTGACATTCGCGCCGGTACCGGGGCCATTGTAGGTGAACTCTTTTCGAAAGTAGTAGGTGATGTGGTTGGCCTGGTTGGTGCTATCGAGGAGTGGGGTTTGAAGACCGGGTGAGGGGAGGGCTGAGTTCTCAAATCCATAGAGGCCGCCGTTGTTTCCGGCATCGCCTTCCTGGGTCCAGCCCGCGTCGCCGAAGGTGTAGCCGGTGTCCTTCCAGCTTGTTCCGAGGTCGAGATTCTGGTCATTGAAGCTCCAAGCGTCACCGTAGTTCACGAACGGAAGTCCGGTAGAGAGGTTGATCTCGGGATTTGGGAAGGGTTCTTCGACGCTGAGGGGCGTGGAGAATCCGGGCGTAGGCGGGGCGGAGGTCCAAACGCGGTAGTCATCAATGGCGAAACTATTGTTGATGAGGGTGAGGCTGTGGCCTGCTCCATCGGCATGGAGGGGCCAGGGCTTCCGGTCATCGTATGCGAGAGTGCAACGAGTGGTGCCATTTTTGTCCTGCAGGGTGATGCGTTCGCCGCTGTTGGCAAGCTGGTCGGTCCAGGGGCCGAAGACCCGAATGGTGGTGGGGACATTGTAGGTGGCCCGGAAGGTGGTGGGATCGGTGTCACAAAAAATGATGCGCTCGAAGGCCTTGAGGAAGGTGTTGAGAGGATCGCCTTCGCTGAAATCGGGGAGGGTCAGGGAGACTCCATCGGCCAGTTCCCAGAGAGCGATGTCGAAGGGAGTGGCGGTGAGGTTCTGCACCTCGATGAATTCGTGTCCACCGGCGGGCGGGTGATACATGACTTCACTGAAGACGATTTGCTCGGCTTGAGATGTTCTGATGAGAGTGGCGAGGAGGAAGAGTGAGTGCCTGAGGAACTTCATGGATGTCGAGTGTGTCCCCAGATCGTTTCGAAACGAGAGGGTTCGGCGATTGTTCATAATCACAGGTTATTTCAAGGGTGAAGGGGGGGGGGAGGCCAAAATACAAATACTCACTTGAACCTTGCTCGTTTTCTGACAAACTTCGATCACCTTAATATTAAAGATGATGCGAGTAATTAAATTTCTGATCCTTGGTGTTGCAGTTTCCGCCCTTAGCAGCTGCCAGACCTTCCAAGGCCTTGGTCGCGACGTTCAGAATGCCGGCAACGGTCTTGAGAAAGCGGCGACACGCTAGACCGCCTACGAGCGAGAAAGTGTTTTCTGATAAAAGTCGACCAATGCGGCGGCTTCGCGCTGAACCGTGTAGTTTTCTTCCACTTCCTGCCGACCGGCGACGCCCATTTCGGCGAGGTTGGCTTTAAGGAGTTTGGCGAGGGCTTTTTCGGTTGCCACACAATCACCGCAGGGGACGGTGAGCCCATGTGAATCTTCGGTGATGATGTCCTGCCAGGCTCCGGCGTGGGATGCGAGGACGGCGCAGCCGCTGGCCATCGCTTCCAGGACGGTGAGGCCAAAGCCTTCGTTGCGAGAAAGTGCGGCCACGAGTGACATGCCCTGGAAGAGTCCTGGAAGTTCGGAGCCAGGTCTTTTTCCCTGGAAGATGATCCGCTTCGAGAGCCCGGCATTATCGATCTTGGTTTGGAGCTGTTTTTGGTAGTCCCGGAATTTCGGGGTGGTTTCTCCGACGATGACAATGGTGGGTGCCGGGTCTTTTTTAAGGAGGGGAATGGCGGCTTCGACAAGGAGGTCGATGCCTTTGGAGGGGCGGACCCGCCCGAAGATACCGATGCCGTAGTCGCCGGGAAATCCAAGATTCTGCCAGGCCGTTTTCTTGTCGGAAGGTGGCTGGTAGCGCTCCAGATCGATCCCGTGAGGGATGATGACGTCGGCGGGCGTTTTGAGGTAGGAATTAGCCGCCGAGCAGGTGGTGACGATGCCGTCCATCTTGCTCATGAGCCAGCGGGTGAAGCGCGAGTGGTGCCGCTGGGCGGTGGAGGTGAAGATGATTTTGATATTGGCGCCGAGCTTGCGAGCGGCGAGAGCCTGAATCATTTCGTCATTCCGGCGAGCGTGGAAGATGCGGGTTTGATCGCTGAGGGCGACGAGTTCGCGAAAGGTGATGATGGGGGTGTTTTCGTTGAGGTGGTGCTTGCCCAATACGACGAGGGGCATGAGTTTTTGCACTTCGGGGAGGGTTTGGAGCATGGTCGAAGTGACGCCGGAAAAGCGCTTGTTCGAGTTGCCAAGGATGAGGCGGGGAGGGTCCATCTAGTCGATTTCGGTGGGGTCGTTGGCGCGCGGGGCGAGGCAGAGTCCGATGGTGCCGATCAGAAGGAGGTAGCTGGCGAGAAGCTCGAGGTAAGCCTCTACCGTGAGTGGAACGTCCGGGTGGTAGTTCTCGCCGAGGGAGGCTTTCCAGAGAAGGGAGGAGCCAAGAAAGCGGGCGAGGACAAAGATGAGCATGAAGGCCGAGGCGAAGAATCCGGCGGCGGGGCGTGAGACGAATTCGCCGATGAACTGGCCAAGATGGCGTCTGTTGTTTACGAATTTGAAGAGGGCGAAGATGCCCAATGGGATGAAGAACCATTCCACGGCAAAATGAGTGGTGCGCTCGATCAGGGTATCACTTTCGCCCAAGGCGGCCGCGAGGGAGATGGCTCCCATGATTTGGTAAAAGGGTCCGACCTCGCCGGCAGGGCGGGCCGCTCCAAACCAAAAGGCGGAAGTGGTGAGAAGGAGGACGAGTTGAAGGGCTTCGACCTGTCTCTTATACACATCTGACGTTGCCGACGATCTACTCTGTGTAGATCTCGGT
>CAJXVQ010000129.1 GCA_913060685.1 uncultured Verrucomicrobiales bacterium | reverse complement strand
GAGATCAGCCTCGGTCTCGTGGGCTCGGAGATGTGTATAAGAGACAGCGGCAATCGTACAAGCGACGAAGGACCCCCAAATATTTTACGCCCGCAGCACAAATCAGGGACTGTTTAAAACCGGAGATCATGGAGAAGGCTGGAGTACGATGAACTCCGGACTTACAGATCCCGATGCCATGGCGGTGCGCTCGGTGGCGGTTCACCCCGGGAACAGTTCCATCGTTCTCCGCGCCGGCGGCAGCGTCGTAAACGGAAAATTGCAGAGCGGTCTCTGGCGAAGTGAAGATGGCGGAGATTCCTGGAAGCTCATGACGCGCGAGATCGACTTCGATGGCAGCGGCCCCACCACCCTCTTCGGCGAGGTCATGATGTTCTGCCCCCATGATCCCAACATCGTGGTGGCCGGGGGAGAAACCAAAGGCCTCTTCATCAGTCGGGATGCCGGAAAAACGTGGACCCATAGTGCACTCGCCGGAGAGCGGATCACGAGTATGGCCTTCAGTCCGAAGCCCGACAAAAACTCCAAAGCGCCCACCCTGGTCGTGGGCACCTTTGACGACAGCGAGTTAAAAGCACTCGGCCTCGGCAATCCGGCAACACCCGTCGAAGCACCCGGACGAATCTATTGGTTCACCCTCACCACCGGTGAAAAACAGATCAAGCAAAGCATCGCCGCCGAACTGGAAGACTTCGGCATCACCAACATGGTTTTCGACACCGAGAGGAATTTCGTCAACCTGGCCACCACCCGGGGCGTTTTCTACACGTGGGTCCACGGCGCGATGCATGCCAGGCGGAAACTCGGAACATCGAGCGACCGATTATTCACCGCCATTGGAGCCCGACCCTTTGACAAATGGAGCAAGCTCACCTGCGCCGCACCTTTCTCGAGCGATGAACAAACCCCGATCTACTTCACCAAAGAGCGAAGCCGCAACTGGTCCCTCCTTTCCGGGACCAGCGAAAAGGAAGGGTTCACCTTGAACGCGGGCATCTCATGCCTGCTGCCCGACTCGAGGGATAACAACAGACTGTATCTCTGCAATCGCCACGGAATCATAAAAACCACAGACAATGGCAAGTCCTACAAGCTTGTCTTGAAGACGACGCCCTAGGGCTTCAGCCAACGGTCAAGAAACTCAAAGGTCCCCACCCCGTTGATCTTATGCGGCCCAACGAACCACTCGATTTCCGCGCGTTCCCCAATCCCCAGTTTCGCAGCATACAGATGGCGCACTTTGGCAAATTCAAGTGCCACGCGCTCGTCCGGTGCCACGCCGTCGAAGTGGCCGCGCTCGACCATGAAGGGACGCGGCGCAATCAAGGCCGCCATCTCCGAGTAGTTGAAGGTGCTGCCGAGATCGAACTCAAAGATTTCATACTCGCTCTTGTTCGAGTAACTATACGGGCTGCGTGTCGAGGCGTTCTTCCACACCCAGTCGTTGAAATCTGCACTGCAAATTGACAGGCAATAGTTGTCCACCAGCGGCGGAATGCGCATCGCTGATTTCCCGCCGTATGACAGGCCGTAAAAGCCAATGCGTTCGGCATCGACAAACTCAAGCCCGCCCAGCCAGTCGGTAATTTGCTGGTGCTGCGGAACCATGAGCGAGAAGAGCGTACGCCCAATCGAGTTGGCCTTGAACTGGAGCGTGCGAAACCGATCCTCGAAAATGTAGAGGTTCTGTGGCGCGAAGGTGACATAACCGCGCTCCGCCAATCTCGTCGCGAAAGCCCCGTAATAGTGCGCATCTTTCTCGCCAATCGTTGATTGAGGACGCCCCTCGAGACCGTGCTGGCAAACCACGCAGGGGCGCGACTCTCCGGCCTTGAGATCCTTCGGCACGATCAGGATTCCATAGGCGAAAAAACTCGCGTCTTCGAAAACGTCGAGGACCACCTCGTAAGCCCGCACCTTCTCATTGATCTCAATCTCCCGGGAGCGCGGATTGGCCGGGAGTAGCTCATCATCGAATCGCCCGATGACCTTCTCGGAAAAGTAATCGCGGTAGAACTTTTGCGATTCCGCAAAAGCCTGCGGCGAATCAGTCTTCAGCTTCGCCATGAATTTCTGGCGCACATACGGGCTCTCGACCAGCAGCTGCTGGTTGTGGCGGTCGAGCTCGTGCAACTGCCGTGCATGGCGCGCTTCCTGGTCCAATTCGCGCACGATCTTCAAGGGCGATGTCTCCGGGTCAGCCTCCTGATCTCCTGTCGAAAGGAGACGCCCGGGCTTGCCGCGCGATTTCTTGGGTTCGATGAAAACCTTTGGAGCGGGCGGTTGCACCAGATTCTTCAACTCCCGTGGGGCAATCATCCGCTCCAGGGAAGCGCGGTCGAATTGATTGAGTAGCCCGAAGACGTTGCGTTCCGCCGGCTCCTGCCACAGATCGGCCCCTGGACCAGAGTAGCCGCTCACGATCACCTTCGGGATCCGCTCGTCAATCGCGCCCGCGAACAGCGCCAGCATCCCTCCCTCGCCATGCCCGTGCACTCCTACCAGATCGGGACCCAAGCGATCGACCAAGGCCAAGATTTTCTGAATCTCGTAGCCGATGAGATGACGCCCCAACTCGAAGGCCGGGCGGTAGATAGCCTCGCGGTTCGACAGCGTGTGCGATCCCGCGCTGCGATTGATCAGCATGGGAACAAAAACATTCAACCCACTCGCGGCGTAAGTACGGGCCGTCTGATATTTCATCGGAAGTTTCCCGTGGGACCCAGCCATTACCTCCGGAGTCTGGTCCGCATCCGGGATCACAATCATCGTCTTTGTCGCTCCCGGCGAACTCAGCCACAGGCCCTCGCCATGGACATCCCCAAAGGCCTGCCAACGGACTTCACTGACGATAAAATTTTCGCCCTCCGCCACCTTTCCCAGAACTTCGAAGCGAGGCTTGGTTGCCACGCGCTCGTCCACCACCCCCAGGATCCGCGCCAGCTCGGCACGATCCGGATTCTCTGCTTTGCCGGCCGCCATCGTCTCCTCAATCTTCTTCAGCAGGAAGGCATCCGCCGAATCGATGAGTCGCGAGGCGATGTCGCCTTCCCAATCGAGCGGCCGTGTCCCCGCCAGCGGCCCGGCGAATCCGGAATGCGCGAGTAAAAGCAGGGTGCCCAGCAGATAGCAGAATTCTTTCATAAGACCCATCCTAGCGGGTGGGTTCCACCCATGGAATAACGAATCGCCTTCCCCACCAGGACCAGTTCACGCCGGTGGAATCAAAGCTGATTCCAGTTGAGATGCTCCAATCCGTGACCCCCACCCTGCGCATGGCGGCCCGGCAGATAGTACTTTCGGCCCGGGGCGTGCATGCATTAGATTGGACTGTCATGCTTTCCCGATCCCGTCTCCCGATTCTGTTTCTAGTCTTGTTCGGGGGCTGGCTGCGCGCCGAACCGCTGCGGGTCGGGCAGGGGGACAGCATTGTCATCCTCGGCAACACCTTTGCTGAGCGGATGCAGCTGTTCGGATATTTCGAAACGTTCCTGCACAGTCGTTTTCCGGATCACCGCTTACGTGTGCGCAACATGGGGTGGTCGGCCGATGAGGTGCACAAGCGCATCCGTCCCCAAGGGTTCCCCGAGCTTTTCACCGAGCTGGAGGCCCATCGTGCCGATCTCCTGTTCCTCTGTTTCGGCTTCAACGAATCGTTTCAGGGGGCGACGGGACTCGATCACTACAAGGTCGAGCTGGGGAACTTTCTGAAAGAGCTGCAGGGACAAAAGTTCAACGGAGAATCCGCGCCGCGCATCGTGTTGGTCTCCCCGATCCCGTTTGAGGATCTCGGTGATGGATCGTCAAATGGCGTTGAGGAAAACCGTCGGATCCAGCGATACTCCGAGGCCTCCGGAAGGGTGGCAAGGGAACACGGAGTACGTTTTCTCGACCTTTTTGCTCCGGTGCTCGAGCAGGCCGCGAATTTTCCAAATCGAAAAATCACCTTTAACGGGATCCACCTGACCGAGTACGGCGATTGGTCGGTGAGTCAGTTGATGGCGCGTGGACTGGGATTGTGGCGCGATGATCTTACGCTCCCATTGGTAGCGCCAAGTGATGAAAAATTCCGGCGTGCGGTCTACGAGAAAAACCATCACTACTTTGCGTGGTGGCATCCGCCCAATGCTTCCTACATTCACGGTGGCCGCAACAAGACGCGCGGGGCGATGCATCTGGCGAATGAACGCGAGCAGCGCAAGCGCTTGATCGAGGCTGCTGAACGCGAGCTGTGGGCCATGGAAAAACCGAAGTTGTCCGAAGTCTGGGGAGCCGAACCCGTCGAAGGGAAACCGGTGTGGTTTCCAACTCCCGGCAGCCGTAAAATTCCTGGCGTTGCGAAGGGGGAGGAGGCGCAGTGGGAGGTCGAGAGTGACGGACCATCCGACAAGCACCTCCGTACACCGCAGGAACAGCTCGCCATGTTCAAGGTCGCCGACGGCTACGAGATCAACCTTTTTGCATCAGAGCAGAGCTTCCCAATCGCGAACCCGTTTGCGATCCGTTTCGATGCAAAGGGGCGCTTGTGGGTCGGAAACTCGCCGACCTGGCCGCATTCGTTGCCGGGGAAGCAACCGATGGACTCGCTCGTGATTCTCGAGGACAAGGACCGCGATGGCGTTGCCGACAAGCACTCGGTGTTTCTCGACAAGATGAAGCTGATCCACGGTTTCGCGCTCGCCGATAGCGGTGGTGCTTTCGTGGCACAGGTGCCGAACCTGATTCTTGCAAAAGACACCACTGGCGACGGCAAGGCTGATTGGGTGCAGACCGTGTTGCACGGATTTGGTGCCGAGGACGCCGAGCACGCGATGAACAACTTTCGCTGGAGCCCTGGCGGCTCACTGTATTTTTCCCAGGGGATATTTTACCACACCCAGACCGAGACGCCGAACGGGCCCAGGCGGGTCCGTGATGCTGCCGTCTTTCGCTACACTCCACGCGAGCATCAGCTGGAGATTCCGGTGTCTCACGCGTTCTGGAATCCCTATGGCAAAGTCTTCGATCACTGGGGGCGCGGCATCTTGCTCGATGCCTCGGCCGGGCAGTATTACCCGATGGATGTGATCTCGACACCGTTTATCTACCCGAAGCAGAAGACTCGCACCAACCACTTGTCGTTCGCTCCGGGCGGCGCCATCGCCGCCGGATGCGAGTTCATCCGTAACCGTCACTTCCCGCCAGAGGTGCAAGGGCGATTCGTCGTGAATCACTGCGAGGGCGATGTTGGCACGCACTGGTATGAAATCGAGACGAAGGGCTCGGTCTACGAGGCAAAGCGGCATGAACCCCTGGCGACCTGCACGGACAAGAACTTCCGCCCGGTCGCGATGGCGTGGGGGCCGGATGGAGCGCTCTACCTCGCCGATTTCTACACTCACATTTTCGAGAACGTAAACTTTTCAAAACGTCACCCCGGTCGCGATCGCGGGCACGGGCGTATTTGGAGGATTTCGCGCAAAGGTGCGGCGGCGCTCGTGGCTCCTGTGATCAAGGGCCGGGCGATTCCGGAGTTGTTGGAGCTGCTGAAGGACCACGAGAATTACACCAGAGATCTGGTGCGCGCCGAACTCCGCGGTCGGGAGAGGGAACTTGTCATCTCAGCCTTGGGAAAGTGGTCCCGTGATCTCGATGCGACCGATCCGGACTACGAGCACCATCTCGTCGAAGCTCTCTGGGTCTACCAAGGTCAAGGTGTCATCAAGAGTGAACTGTTGCTCCGCGTTCTCGGAGCAAAGCAAGCCGAAGCCCGTCTCGCCGCGACGCAGGTCCTGCGCTCCTGGCAGCATCGCATCGAGGGGTCGATGGAACTGGTCCGCGCCCGGATCAACGACGAGGACGCGCGGGTACGCCTGCACGCGGTGCTGGCGATTGGTGAGAGTCGTTCCCCACAGGCGAGGGCGATCGCACTCGAAGTGAGGGGACACGCGATGGATTCGGGATTGGAATATGCTCTGGACCAGACGGTGAGGTATCTCGACAAGTCGGTGGAAGATCTATCGGCGACGGTTGCGGCTCTTTTTGATCAAATCGACAGAGGGGTAAATCGGGCGGCGGCAACGGCCGCTGTGCGCGAAACGGACCGGGCGGCGTGGCCTGCGGATCGGATTGGACCCCTTGCCACCAAGGTGATCACCTATCTCGATTCTTCGTCGACCACGGCGCACGGATCCCGCGAGTTTCTGGAGAGCTTTGCCTTCGGACGCGATCTCGCGGGGATGCTGCCCGGCTCTACCGGCGCAGATATGAACATGGCATTGGACGGCTTGGGCGCGACGACTTTTCTCATCAAAACGGTGGCGGGGCAACTACGCTACGATCACACGCGTCTGCTTGTCTCTGCCGGGGCGGCGGTTCATCTGATTTTCGAAAACAATGATCTCATGCCGCATAACCTTGTCGTGGTGAAGCCGGGAACGATCGAGGAAATTGGAACAGCTGCGGATCTCATGGCCGCAGACGTTAAGGCTCGCGAAAAGGGCTACGTCCCGGCTTCAAAAAAAGTTCTGTGGTCGACGGATTTGCTCCAGCCGGGGGGGCGTCATGAGCTCAAATTCATGGCGCCGGAAGAACCGGGGGAATATCCATTCGTCTGCACCTACCCGGGTCACTGGCGCGTGATGCGCGGGAAGTTGGTGGTGGTCGCCCGGGGAAATTGACGGACCACCTGCTCGCCTCATTTGATTGTTTTAAAATCTTCCTCTTGTCAACATACGACGAGTGTCGTAAGACAAATATACGACTTTGGTCGTATATTCATCATTCTCGAATCGACCTCTGCTTATGGCCTGCAATCCAAACAACTCAAATCCTCCTCCCCGTCCCACCGATGCCGAGTTGGCAATCCTGCGCGTTTTATGGGATCACGGCGCGAGCACGGTGCGCGAGGTCCACGAGGCACCCGGCGCTGGGAACGATGTCGGATACACGACGACCTTGAAACTTTTGCAGAGAATGGCGGATAAAGGACTGGTGGAGCGCGACGAGTCGCGACGCTCGCATGTCTATCAGGCGCGGTCGAAGGAAGAGCCTACGCAGCGGCGCCTGGTAGCGGATTTGTTGAAGAAGGCATTTGCAGGAAGCACTCCTTCACTCGTGATGCAGGCATTAAGTGCCAAAAAAGCGAGCAAAGCGGAGCTCGCAGAGATTCGACAACTTCTCGATGAAATGGAGAAAGGAGACGGGAAATGAACGACACCATGATCGAAGCAGCGGGCTGGACCATGCTGCACTTCCTCTGGCAAGGTGCCCTGGTTGGAGCAGTCTTTGGGTTGATCCGCACCATCGTTCGCAAGCGACCGCAGGTGCGCTATCTGGCTGGCTGCTTCGCGTTGCTGACGATGCCCGGAATCGTCGCGACCACCTTCGCTTCCCAATATGAAACGATTTCTGAAAGGGAAACGGTCATCGTATTGACCGAAGTGGAAGTTCCAATCACCCCTCACGCTCCTCTCGTCTTTACCCGCTGCCGTCCCTGTCATGCCACTCAGAGCGCTGATACCGACGCCACTATCGTTGTTTTTTCAAGCCCCGAAACGTCCTGCTTTACGCAAGCGTTCGCGAAAAACGCCCCGGCAATCGACGCTGAGAGCCCATCGGGCGAGGTCGCGGCCGCCGACCCTGTGACCGAAGAATCAGGAGCGGCACCTTCACTCTTTTCCTGGCTGGTGGGGTCGTGGCTCCTTGGCGTAGCTCTTCTGGCATTGCGGTTTTTCATCTCGTGGGGAGCCACCCAACGTCTGCGAAGTGGCGGGATCACGACGACCCCTCCCTTCCTCACCCAATGCCTGAATCGAGTGGCTCATCAGGTCGGTGTGCGGCGTCCCCTGCATGTCCTGGTCTCTGCGGCCGTCACGGTGCCGTCCGTCATCGGTTGGCTGCGACCGATCGTTCTTCTGCCGGTGGCCTCAATGGCCGGACTCTCGCGAACACAACTCGAAGCGGTCCTGGCTCATGAACTGGCCCACGTTCGCCGCCACGACTATCTCGTCAACCTCATGCAACACGCGGTCGAGACTTTGTTCTTCTTCCACCCCGTCGTCTGGTGGGTGTCTAAGAAGGTACGCGAGGAGCGCGAGTACTGCTGCGACGATATTGCAGCACAGACGGCCGGGAACCCCCTCGACTACGCCCGTGCCCTTGCCACCCTTGAGGAACAACGCAGTGGGCGGATGACATTGGGAATGGCCGCGAATGGCGGGTCGCTTCATTCGCGTATCCGGCGCTTGTGCGGAGTGGAACGACCGCAGCCCCTTTCAGCAACGGCCTTCCCCTTACTCCTTCTTCTCTTGGCCGCCGTGATTCCGCTTGCAACGGTTTCCTCACAGGAACCGGCCAAGCCAAAGGCTGTGCCGGCCAAGGCCGAAACGCCCACGCTAACATCCGAAGAAGGCGCAAAGGGACTGCGTCATTTACTCAAAAAAACTCCGGAGCCCAATATTCCGTTCAGCGACTTCGTCATGCTGGCACGGCCCCTCGATGAAACGTCCCTTGTCACCCTCCTCGACGAGATTGGAATGCGACGCAGTGATGGATACCGGGCATGGACGCGCTCGGCGCTCTATGCCGAGTGGGCAAGACGAGACCTCGACTCCGCTCTCGACCACTACCGGAGGAAGTTCGAAAACTACCGGGGAATTCGTGAGCAAGTCGCACACGCTCTCTACGTCGGTTCACGGCCCAAAGATCCATGGGCCGCCCTTGCCTATCTTCGAACCATTCCCAACGATCCCCGCTTTCAGTTCAACTTCGAGGTGAACAAAAGGAAGGCTCCAATGGTCTATACGAATGCCGATTGGGTCGAAGAAAGCTATAAGCGCCTCTTCAAGGAACTTGCCACCCTCGATGCGGAACGCGCCTGGAAAGAACTTCCGGGGCGGGCGGGCTCCAATAAAAAGCCCCTCAATCAAAACAAGCTGCTGAACACGAACTACCCCTATGACGGGATGGTCGATGGATTCTTCTCAGGGCTAAAAGATCGCCAGGTTTTCGAAAACTTTGTGCAACGATTTGGTCCGGTCGGGGAGCCTGGCACCGAGCCAATCGCCATTGTCATCGCGAAGGAGTGGATGAGGCATGACATCGCGGCCGCGCAGGCTTGGGCCCCACCCCAACGCCCGATCAACCCGCTCGGCGCGGCCGTCCTGATCAATGGCGTGGATGGAAATGCTGCCATCTACTGGGCCAGGGAAAATCCCAAAGCCGCTCTTGAAGCGATCCGCATCAACGTCCTTCCGAAATGGAATTTTGCAATGGCCGAAGCACTCCTCGAAGGCGATCCCTCCCTGGCAGGCGAATTGGTGGCGGTCGTCGATGAGGATCGCATGACGCCGCCTGCCACCAAGATGTTTCATTTGATGGGCCCCGAAGGAAAACTTGTCGAGGTCACGCCCCCCATTGTCATTCCCCCGAAGGAAAAAACTCCGCCCGGGGTGTGGTACATCCTGCGCAATTCCATGCGCGAGAACGCCGAACTTCAGGATCGAGACGCCTTCCCCGAACCGGGCCGAAGCAATCGCCTCCTCGACCACCGCGCCCGCTACGATTCCTACCGTGCCGCCATTGCCAGCAAAGTTTTCTCGGAGGAAGAGCGGACCAATCTACGAGCGCACCTGGACGCCCTTTTCGATAAATTCCTCAATCCTCCTCCCAATCCCAAATAAGCAGAGTAGTCATGATGATCAGGCCAAGCAGAACAACACGCCGGATCTCCCTGGCGATCGCAATTCTTACCTCATGTGCGGTTGATGCCGGGAATCTCACCAACCCCGATTCGGAGGTGATTCAAATGCACAAGATCGAGGTCGACCCGGCGAACGGACTCGTGACCCTGCGGTGGAATTCACAGATCGGAAGCACCTATGCCATCGAGGAAACCACCAATCCTAAATTCGGCTGGCAGGAAAGCGTCCGCAACGTTTCCGGAGGCCCACTTGAAACCTCCTTCACGATCCTACCCCAACGTTCAAATTACAGAGCGAAGATGACGCTCTTCCGCGTACGAAAAATGGAGGAAAGCGAAAATCAAGAGTACGACTTGCAAACGACATCTGCTGCCAAGGCCAAGACCAGCTCCATCGAGATTTCGGAACCCGAAGCTCGGAATGGGAGCGCAGATCGAAAGCTGCGAGTCAGCGAGACTTCCTCGAGTTCAACGATACCAATCGAGCCCACTCATATTCCGCCCATTCCAAAGCGGGGATTTTCCTGATCGGTGAGTCCCATGCCTGCAAGTTTGCAGGCCAAAACCGGAAGCTATAAAAACTTCTCCGAGGTCGCTCAAAACAACGAATCAGAAACCAAGACACCCTCTCCCGTTTCCGCCACTCCTCCCGTCCAGTTCTCTCCGACCTGGGTCACAGGACATGCTGATCCAATCAGCTCAATATCGGGTCGAAAATGAGGATCTTGCCATAGTTCAGTGGTTCCGCTGAACAAAGAGTCGAAGGCAACGATCATAGTTCCTGAACCTATAGAAATCGAGGGGGCCCCATCGATGGTAGTGCCTGGAACCTGAGCATCTGGCGATCAACGATCCTTTCAAATTCCTTGTTGGCCATCCCGGAAGACCTTCCCGCGTAGTGATTGCTGGATGCCGGAGTCAACCCGTCCTCTTTGGCGGGCTGGCTCAACTTTGAGCAGACTGAACTGAGTCAAGTCGAGTCGCCAAGGGCCCTTTTTACTCTCTATCAACAGGAGACCCCTCCCCTCAAGGTTCCTGTGAAGAACAATGTCATGGAAACATGACCAAATGTCAGGTTTTGTTGACACCGACCGAATCACGTGCCAACGTCCCTTTTGTCAGGCATACCTGACATCCTAAAAACAAATTATGACAAACATGAAAGTAGAAACAAGAGAACCGGCGGATCGAGACGCTAAATATCTAAAAAAGACGGCCGTTCTGATGACTGTCTTTTTAACACTTCTCGCCGTGCAAACATTCGCACTCGAACTCTTCGACCTCGGGTATGCGGGTAAGATACTGGCAACTCTGGCACCGACAGTCCCCGTGTTTTGCATGCTGATTGTGACGGTCAAAAACTATCGGGACATGGATGAATTCATGCAGCGTGTTCAAGGCGAATCGCTGTTGTGGACCATCGGCGTCATTTGTTTCCTCTCCTTTGGCTATGGAATGCTGGAAATGGTTCTGGGGGCCGTGCCGCCGATCGGTGTGATCTGGATATTGCCGACCGTCTGCCTGGGATCCGGTTTGATGAATTTGATTCTGATGAGACGTTATCATGCAGAATAAACTACGCGTCCTTCGGGCGGAAAAAAAATGGTCCCAGGCCGAGCTTGCCGACCGATTGGGTGTGTCACGGCAGGCTGTCAACGCGGTTGAAACCGGCAGACACGACCCCTCTCTCACGCTCGCCTTCTCGATTGCCGATGTCTTTGAGAAAACGATTGAGGACATTTTTGAACCTTCATCACCCCCCTAACCGTTATCTCCCCTTCACCGACTTTCTCAAAGAAGCCACCCCAAAAGTAAATTCTTAGGAAATCTCTCACCGCTTTACGTGTTAGCCGCTCAGGCGCGAGACGCAGAAATGACCCTGGCCAGGATATTTGGAGAAGATCGGAATGAGGTCGTATCCGCAGACGTCGTTCTTGCTTCAGTCAAGTTGCCATCAAGGATACTCTGGCAAAAGAAACCGTATCGACCTCCCTGCAACGCATCAGTATGTTCAGGAGAATTATCCAATAAATCTGGAATAAAAGTAAGCCCACACTCAGTAGTGTTTAGAATCGAACATAGATTAAAATCTCTGGTATGCCGTGCCCTCCTCGTGAGTGGCTCATTGGCGCACGCAAACGACCCCGCAGGCACCGAGTACTTCGAAACCCACATCCGCCCCCTCTTCGTTGAACATTGCTACCAATGCCACTCGGCTGACGCCAAAAAACTCAAGGGCAACCTCTACCTCGACTCCCGCACCGGCTGGCAAACCGGCGGAGATTCCGGCCCCGCGATCATCCCCGGAAAGCCCGGGGAATCTCTCCTCTTCCACGCCGTCTCCCACACCAATGGCGACCTCGAAATGCCGCCCAAGAATCGCCTCTCCGATTCCGAAATCCAGAAACTTAATGACTGGATCACAATGGGCGCACCCGACCCACGCGAGGGACAGGTCAAAAAACCCACTTCAAAAATCGACCTCGAAAAAGGCCGCCAATTCTGGTCCTTCAAACCACCCCGCAAACACCCCGTTCCAAAGATCAAAAACACTTCCTGGCCTACCAACAGCATCGACCACTTCATCCTCTCCCGTCTCGAATCCGGGAACCTCCCCCCCTCCCAAGACGCCTCCAAGCGCACCCTTCTCCGCCGCATCACCTACGACCTTACCGGCCTCCCTCCCTCGCCGGAGGAAATGAACTCCTTCCTCGCCGACCCGTCACCCACCGCCTTCGAATCCGTCATCGATGACCTCCTCGCCCGCCCCGAATTCGGCGAACGTTGGGGTCGCCATTGGCTCGATGTCACCCGCTTCGCGGAGTCCAGCGGCGGCGGCCGCTCCCTCGTCTTCCCCAATGCCTGGCGCTTCCGTGACTACGTCATCAAGTCATTCAACGAGGACAAGCCCTACGACCAACTCGTCCGCGAACACCTCGCCGGCGACCTCCTTGACCACACCTCCATCAAAGAACGAAACACCCAGCTCATCGGCAGCGGCTATCTCGTCCTTGGCGCCCTTAACTACGAACTCCAGGATCACGAACTCCTTAAAATGGAATTCGTCGATGAACAAATCGACGCCATCGGCCGCACCTTCCTCGGCATGACTCTCGGCTGCGCCCGCTGTCATGACCACAAATTCGACCCCATCCCCATCACCGACTATTACGCCCTCGCCGGCATCTTCCAAAGCACCGAATCCATGGGGAAAGGCAGCGCCGCCTCGGGAGTCACCTCCTTCGCCACCACCAAGCTCGAAGTCGAAAATTCCAAAGAAATTAAGGAAATCCGCGACTCCCTCGCCCGACTGAAAACCCAAATCTCCACTCTCAAAAACCAATCCACCGAGGCCTCCATCAATCCTGCCACCCTCCCCGGTATCGTCATTGATTCGAACGAGGCGAGACTCACCGGCAGCTGGACAAAATCCACCTCAACGCACCCTTGGATCGGCGAAGGATATCTCCACGACAACAACCTCCTCAAAGGAGAAAAACAGATCGAATTCTCCGCCACTCTGCCCGAGACCAAAAATTACGAAGTTCTCGTTTCCTACAGCGCCGGAACCAACCGCGCCACCAATGTTCCCGTGACAATCTACCACGCGGACGGAGAAACCACAGTCAGCATCGATCAAAGCAAACCCGCTGACACTCTCGGCTGCTTCCTGAGTGTCGGCTCCTTCAACTTTACCAAAGACCAACCCGCCTCCGTCACGATCTCCAACAAAGGCACCAAAAACCACGTCATCGCCGATGCGGTCTGCTTCATCGAACCAGGCTCATTCGCAACCCCACCCGTCGACCGCAAGAAAGTCGAAACCGGGCTCAAACCCCTCGAGAAGGAACACAAATCCCTCACCGCCAAACTCAAGAAACTTGAGGCCGTGACCATGGCTCCATCCGATGCCGACACCATCGCCGACGGCCACGTCCATATCCGGGGCCAGATCCGAAACAAGGGCCCCAAAGTCCCACGCGGATTCATCTCCGTCGTCATGAAGCCCGGCACCTCCGCCGACATCCCGGCGGACCACTCCGGTCGCCTCGAACTCGCCCACTGGATCGCCGATCCCGAGCACCCGCTCACCT
>CAJXVQ010000128.1 GCA_913060685.1 uncultured Verrucomicrobiales bacterium | reverse complement strand
TACGAGATCAGCCTCGGTCTCGTGGGCTCGGAGATGTGTATAAGAGACAGAGAACCACCTGATCAAAACTCTGCCGTTCGGTGAAGTCGATCTGAACTGCAATCGTTCCGGCATTTTTCAAGGATCGCGATCGATACCCCTGCGATCCCAAGCCCGTCCGCATCATCAAAGGAGCCAAGCCAGTCAGCTCCTCCTCAATTTTACCATACCTCTCCTTCAAGGCTTCAGAAGTCAACTCTTCGAGCTGAGGCGGTGCACTCCAAGCCTTCGTCATCCCGAGTAGGCAGACCATGCTCACCGAGGCAAAGGAGAGTATCGAACGAGGTAGCCCGGAGATCATGAGGCCGTGAGTCTACCGCACGATGGAAGAAGAACCATCCCAAGAAATGAGGGTATTCAGAAATTGCGAAACCCTATCTGGTTGAGAAAGACAGGTTACCCAACCCACTGAACCAATTGATCGAGAAATGAAAACCACACTAAGAATTGCCGCCATCACGGCCACCATCGCTTCAACAATCCAAGCGGAAACAATCGTCAAATGGGGCGACTCTCCTGCGGACACGAACATCGTCACCGCCAATGCAAGAGGCTTGAATCAGTTCGGGACAAGCTATGATGCAGCTTCCATCGGCAGCCCGGAAGACGGAACGAGTGACTATGCTCTGGGCATCGCCGGCCAGACACGGACCTTTTATGGTGCGATGTCCACCGAGAACACCGTGCCCATCGTCAATAACAGTGGTGCCGGAGACAGAATCCAGATGGTCCATAATTTTGGCGGCGAGCCGGGCGCACTCACCAGCATGGCCGTCTGGCAGGCGGGCGACTTTCTCACAGGGAGTCGGGCGCTCGATTCAATGACAGTCTCTTATGCTTCACGCGGAGGAGATGGCACCACCATCAGCTTCCTGATCGAAACAACTTCCGGATGGTATCAGAGTGATCAGAACGACATGAACGCCACCAACGTCTATGCCGATTTTTCAGGGACCAGTGCAAGCATCACCTGGTCTCCTTTCAGCGAATTCGACGTCACTGCCGGAGAGGGAGAAGCAAACACGACTGACATAAAATCCGTCGGCCTTTATTCCTCCAGCACAAACACCAGTAGTAATTTCATCGGCGGACTTGTCGCAAATTTTGAAGTCACCGCTGTCTCGGTGACCGCACATTCTCTTGGAATTACAGCTTTCGAATTCGACGAAGCTGGAAATTTACAGATCGATTTTACTGGAACTCCCAACACCGTCTACGGGGTCGAATTCTCTCCAGACCTGAGCACCCCCTTTGCTCCCGTCACCGACTTGACTGCCACCACCGATCCCTCCGGAGATGGCTTTATCCCTATCAGTGCCGAAGAGATCACCTCTTCAAGAGGGTTCTACCGAATCGTCTCCGCTCCCTGACGCTGAACCTGAAATGAAGGCGATGAGTTCACCCTTGTAAGAACTTAACTCACCCTGCTTTTCAAGAGGACAGACCCTCAAAAATGAGGGTATTCCCACTCGCTCAAACCCTGTCTGCTAAGGATGAACCAACAATCAAATGAAAACGAAAAAATTGCTACTCACAACAACTGTCGCATTTGCCTCCGTGGCCCAAGCGGCCACCATCGTCAAATGGGGAGAATCTGCAGGTGACACCACTATCGTCACTGCCAATGCCGCAGGAGTAAACGCATTCGGCACGACATACGACGACACCTCCATCGGCAGCCCGGCAAACGGAACCAATGGATACACGAGCCCCACGGCAGGCCAAACGCGCACCTTTTACGGGGCAAAGTCCCCTTCAAACACGGTTCCTATTATCAACAACAATGGCGGAGGAGACAGAATTCAAATGGTTAATAATTTTGGTGGGAACGCCGGGACGCTCACCAGCATGATTGCATGGAAAGATGACGATTTTCTCACGGGGGACCGCACCCTTGATACTTTTGAAGTTAACTTTGCTTCTCGTGGTGGCATTGGCACCACCGTGAGCTTCCTGATCGCCACCTCTTCCGGCTGGTATCAGAGTGATCAGACTGATTTCAATAGCACCGGAACCTACAAAACATTTACTGAAAATAGCGGCACCCTGACTTGGTCTCCTTTCAGTGATTTCGGAGTCACGGGGGGTGCTGGAACTGCTGATATCACCGACATTCAATCGGTCGGCCTCTATGCTTCCAGCACCAATACCTCATCAAACTTCGTTGGCGGACTGGTGAACTACTATGAAGTCACCGCGACCGGAGTGCCAGAACCCTCCAGCCTTGCCCTACTTGGATTTGCTGCCCTGCCCTTTCTCCGTCGCCGTCGAGCATAGGTGTCTCGTCATAGTCTCAAGGCAGGAGGGATTCCTCCTGCCTTTTTGTATCCCGCAAAAGAGGGATAAGTTCAGCCGGTCTCTTCACCTAAAAAAGTGAATGCTCCGTCTCCGCCTTCTCGAGTAGGGTCAGTGCTACCCACTTCTCATTTACGTGCTAATCCGTGTAAATCCTCGGTCATTCTGCTACCCAAAACGGTTACCGAAGCCTTGAAATTTCCGCCATTAAAGAGCTAGCAATAACATCCCCATGCTTTACGAGTGAATTGCTCTACCCCTGAGCTACAGCGGCAAAACTGTGTTTTTGGAAGGTGTTTCATCGCCGGAACCTTTGATGATTAAAGGAATTCCTACGACAGACGTTTCTTAGCAAAACATTACTGTGACGCAATATCCATTTTGGGTAACACTTAGAACTGGCCATAATTTCATGTCATTCCACGTTTCCGCACCCAAATGATTTTCTCATAGGACTTCCTGGGCACTGTCGTCGGGTGCATTAACTCCGACCTCGTAACCTGTATCCGGACCGGGGACACCTATCCAATCGGAGAATCTGGTTTCAAGCCTACTTCAGAGTGCCCATGAACCAACGAACTATCTCCACGATCACCGAATGGAAAGTCGTCACCCTATTCCAAGACTCTAAACGAGGAACGCCTCACTAAAGAGAAACCCCACAGCTCTCTGAAAGAGAATCTCTACCTGCGACGCCGCAGCAGGGTTGTCGTGGCCAGCAACACCAAGCAGAGGGTTGAGGGCTCGGGGATCGTTCCGGTAATGGTTAGCCCCCAGTTATCCAAGGTCCCGATTCCAACCGCTGAGTTATCATTCACAAAAAGGGTCCAAGTCCCGTTTGGATCCAAGCCTGTGAAACTGCTCAGGGTGGCAGTCCGAGGAGTGGAGCCGATTGAGAGAGATGGGTTTATATTGCGACCATCCGGCTGGAAGGTGCCGGTCAATTGCCCTCCGTTGGGGTTACTGACATTGCGGTAATTATGAACATCACCATCGGGAGCAGTCTCGGTAATCCCGATCGAAATCCCGCTATCGGAGTATCCTATACCAAGGGCTTCAGTGGCCGATAAGGTCAAGCGCCCGGGCCGGTTAAGGAGAACGGCAAAACCGCTCTCATGTTGGAGATAGGAATAGTAATCACCGTTAAAGCCGCCGGAGATCTCGATGGTCAATTCGATGGATTCAATCGAGGTAATCGATGTCGTCACGTTCAGGAAATCTGAGACACCAACGGGATTGTTGTCCGGGATGATCAGATTGGGAGACGAATCAACCATTAGAGATACCGCTTGGGCGGAACCGATGGGAAAAACCAGAAGGGTTGATAAGATATTTTTCATGACAAGATGTCTCTTTAAAATTGGGGCCATCATTCAGGGAGCTGGCACCATGCGGTAGAACCTAGCCAGTGGCGCGGGTTGCGGATTATCGAGGTATTCGATGAGTCCATTTGGTCCCGCAACGGTGACTCCGGTCAGAGGAACCCAAAGAATGAGATCGGCAGAGTATTCGATGACGTAGCTCCGTCCCGGAATAGTCGCGAAGGTGAGTTCGGAGCCATTTGGTGTAAGTTTCATCTGCAGATTATTCGAGAGCGCATTTTTTGAAGTCACCGTCACATTGACCGTGCCAACCGCAGTCATTCCGCGCGCATCGGTGATGGTATAAGTGAAGGGATCTGGTCCGGAATATCCCGTCATCGGTGTGTAAGTAATCAGCCCTCCGTTCAGGGTCACTGTGCCGTGAGCACTCGCAGGACTGACTGAGGTCACGGTGATGGCATCACCGTCCGGGTCCGAATCATTTAAAGCCAACTTGAAGGCGGCAAAGGAAACAGCTTGATCCTCGGTGGTACCGAGCAGGTCAGCGGTGGTGATCGGCTGCATATTCGAAGCAGTGATGGATACCGTAACCTGTCCCTGCCCGGTGAGACCGTGCGGGTCTTCGATGGTATAGAGGAAGGTGTCGATTTCGATTTCGCCTGCCTCAACATCCACGGTTGATCCCGGCGCGTAACTCACTCGGCCTGCGGCAAAAGTAAGGGTCCCGCTCGCACCAGTGGCATCGATAGAGACAATTTTGAGCTGCGCCGCTTCACCAAGATCCTGATCAATATCATTGCCTAACAGCAGGTCGGTGAGATCCACCGCTGCGCTGCCTTCCAAGACGACTGGGAAGTCGCTAATGACAAATGGAGCATCGTTAGAACCATCGATTGTCACCGTAATGGTTGCCCGGGAAGTGAGCCCGTCGACGTCAGTAATAAAGTAGTCAAACGAGTCCGTTGTGGAACCTCCGACGGGTAAAGAATCGAACTGAAAATCAGGATCGTAAGTCAAGATGCCGCCGTCCAGTAAGACGCGGCCCTTGGTTAATGCGCTGTCGATATTGGAAACCACGAGCTTCGCGGTCTGGCCAGGATCGGGATCGGTATCATTTTCAAGAACGAGAGCGCTGATATCCACCGCTTCGGCATTTTCGTCGACGCTCAAGGTGTCAACAACCGCGACGGGAGCATCGGCTTGCCCCGTGATGGTAAGGGTCACTTCGGCAGGCGCGGACACCCCACCGTGGACGTCCACGATTGTATATTCAAAGGTGTCGGTCGCCGGCACTCCGGGGGCGAGGTTCACACCGGGAAGGTAGGTGACAGAACCGTCGGCAAAGCGCTGAACTGTCCCTGACGTTCCTGTCGTATCGATGGAGTCGACGATAAGGCCTAGGCGGTCGCCGGAATCAGGATCCTGATCATTGGCTAACATCCTAGTGATGATGTTCAGCGGGTTTGGGCCTTCCTCGATAGCCAGAGAATCGTCTATCGCGATAGGCGGAGTATTACTTCCAGTAATCGTGATGGCAACCTCGGTAGTGGCTTGAGCACCCTGCGCGTCTTCGAGCGTATAAATAAACAGATCAGTGGCGGACTCCCCCAGAGGCAACGCCCCAAACTGGTTGTTGGGGTCGTAGGAAAATATTCCGTTGCCCAAATGAGTCAAGGTTCCGAGTGCTCGGCTAGGATTCACATCAACGATTGTTAGGATATCGAGTGGATCGAGATCGGTGTCATTGACCAAGACATTCGCTGTCGTAAATGGCATCTCTCTAGCCGTGGTAAATCCGATACCACCATCGTCTCCGCCGCTTGGCACGTCGTTCGTTGAGATGATCGTCATCGTCATGTCCGAGGTGCGCGTCACCGTGCCGGCGGTCGCTTCGATTGTTAATGTGACCACCTCGGCAACACCGGGAGCAACGCGATTTTCGACGGGATCGAAGACCAGCGTGCGAAGGGCAGCCTGCGCCGAAGCTCCAGACGGAGCAGACGAGGTGTAAGGACCAGCCGCTGGGCCGGTGAATCCGGCAGAACTCAGCGACGCGGCCGTGAAATCCCCGATGGCCGGATTATCGATCGTAATCAAGAGCGAAACGGTATTCGTCCCGCCTCCTCGTATGAGGTTGGTGCCAAATGGCTGAGGGCTGTCTTTATCAGTAACCGTGAGGTTTGGTAAACCAACGACAGGAGCGAGCACGCTTCCGTTCAACCAAATCTGATCAGGTTCGTCAGTGGCGAGAATCAAGAGATCCAGCGCGGCATCACCATTGACATCTGCAACCGCGATGTCGGAGCGGAAACGTCCGCGCCCACCGTCGATCGAGGGAAAGTCGCCAAATACGGTGGTCGTTTTGGTAAATATGCCACTGCCGTCGTTCTCGAAAATCGCGCTCTCGTCTTCGGTACCCCATTGGTTCACGAGTGCGTCCAGATCGCCGTCGCCATCGAAGTCGGCAAGTTCAAGATCACGAAACCGTAAAATGTCAGGGTAGATCTGGCCACTGTCAGTAAAGACACCATTCCCGTCATTGAAGAAAACAAAACCGACACCGACCGCGGCGCCGAAAACCCTGCTGGGCGCAAACAGATCGAGGTCGCCGTCTCCATCGAGATCGCCCAATTCAAGTGGTCCACTCAATCTGCCGTTGCCGAAAACAGCATTGCTATCGTAAAACCTTCCGGCTCCATCGTTCAGCCAAACACGGAAGGCCGATTTGTAGTTTCGCACGACGATGTCGATTGTATTATCTCCGTTGACATCACCAAAGGTGGCACCTTGAAAGGACACTCCGACAAATTCCACATCGGCGACCTTCGTTGGATCATTCGTGAAGTTTCCTGCCCCGTCATTAATCGCGATGGCCATGCCAGCACGGAGCACATTCACGTAGTCCAGATCACCATCGCCATCGAGATCGAGCAGGCGCGCCTCGATACTCCTGCTGACTGCAGGCATCAGCATGTCACTCACCCTAAAGACGCCATTGCCGTCATTGAGCCAGATCTCGCGGTTCCTCAGGACAAAATCCAGATCACCATCGCTGTCAACATCGCCCAAAGATGGGCGGCCCGGATTGGCGTCAATAAGCGGGCCGCCACTATCCTGACCGCTAATTTCCTGACCGCTGTCAGTAAACATCCCAAATCCATCATTGAACCAAATTCGGGAGATGCTGGGTTCCAAGGCCCCGTTCACAATTTTAGCAAACTTTGTGATCAAGACATCGACATGACCATCGTCGTTAAAATCACCGAACGCGGCTGGAGCGCTGCGCTCCATATCATCGCCGAGGCGCTGCAGACTATCGGTGAAGACTCCTTCTCCAGTGGGTGCCTCTACCACGAACTGGAAAACAAGCGGCTGAAGGAATGACTCATCCAAAGCTCCTCTCAGGCCGGAGGACAGAGTGAGCGTGATCCCCTCGCCCGGAAAAAATGAATCGTCCGGGATGAGTGTGAGAGTCTGATCTGAGATCGTGGTCGTAAAACTGTATTCGCCTCGCTCGTCACCGACGACCCTCACATTGCCTGCAATGGTTGCAGGATCAATTGCCCCGTTAAATCGAATGGTCAGCTGATCGGCCAATCCCAGCGTCGTGGAATTGGCTGCTGGAGTCGTGGCCAACACTTGCAGTTCAGTTCCAACATTGATTGAGACGGTCCTTGTCGTAACAGATTCAGTCAAACCATCGGACACCCGATAGCTGAAGCTGTCCGGGCCGGTGTATCCAGAGTTGGGCGTGTAGACAAAGGAGCCATCATCGTTGAGATCAAGTAAACCGAATGCCGTAGAAGAAACTAACACGGCAGACAAAGGATCACCTTCAGGGTCTGTATCATTGGAAGTCACCCCTGGTGCGGCCACCTCTAAAACCTCGTCCAACTGAACGGCAAATTGATCGTCCAACGCCGAAGGAGCGGTGTTTCCTATTTTCACTCGGGCAATGCCGGACTCAGCGAGGCTGTCCTTCGCGACATAAGTGAAGACGTCTACCCCGGAAAAAGTGCCATCCGGAGTATAAGTGAATGAACCGTCGGGATTCAAAGTAACGCTGCCGTGCGCTGGCGCCGAGTGAATCTCAGCAGTCAGCCCGACGCCATCTCCGGTCGAGTCATTCGTGAGCACACCTGGAGCTGAGACGCTGCGTGCAGAGCCTGCATAGAAGTCATCGCGCGCTGTCGGAGGGGGCTCATTGAACCACACCTCTGCCACCGAGCTAAGGACGAAAACGTCGAGATCACCATCCTGGTCCAGATCTGCCATGGATGCAGCCTTACCGATCGAGCTGCCAAAGATGGGCTGCTGGATATCCATTCGCCCGTCACCCTGATTAAACCAGACCGCATTCCCGCCTGAGCGCTCGGGAGAGTTGATATATATACCCTGCCATAGATCAAGGTGTCCGTCGCCGTTGAGATCTCCCACCGCCAAGCCGAGAATCTCGATGGCTTCGGCTGGCTTCAAGGCCTGAGCACCTCGGAGAAACTGGCCGGTGCCGTCATTGAACCAGTTGCGCGGCCAACCGTTCAAGAAATTTTTGACCACAGAAGCGTCAAGGAACCCGTCCTCATTGAAATCACCAAGCGCGACATTTGTAGCTCTTCCGAGATCCACGCCACTCGTCACACCGGTAAACTGTCCTGTGCCGTCATTGATGAGCAGAGCTCCGCCGTTAGAATTGGTCACATAAACGTCAAGATCGCCATCATTATCCAGATCACCGACAGAGCTATCGTGCGCGAAGGAACGCGAGCCGAACCTGACACGAGTTGAGGGATCGTAAGTAAAATTGGCCGAGCCATCGTTACGCCAGATCCAGGCTTCCGGAGCATTCACACCTAACAGGTCAATGTCACCATCACCATCAAAGTCACCCGCATCAACAAAGTTCAAAAGTTCATACGGGATCGTCTTGATCTCAGTAAACCGCCCATTGCCGTTGTTGATCGCAACGTGACTCCTGACTGACGTTACGATTTCCCCCTCTACTTGGCCCTGGTAGAAGGTATCAAGGCTGCCATCACCATCAAAATCCGCGAGAATCGCTTTTTGCGGATAGATAGGCCCGGCTGCGCTATCAAATCCTAAAGTCTCGGTGTGCTCGGTGAAAGTCCGGTCGCCATTGTTGATCATGACAATCGGAAACTTGTAACGTTGCACGATGAATGCGTCCGGTAGTCCGTCACCATCAAGGTCGCCCAACGCGACGTCACTTCCTCCAGGCGGGGCTGCGCTGGGTTCCACACGGACAAACTTTGCGCCGCCCCGCAGAACCTCTACCTGAAATTGAGTGACGTATCCCGTCTGCAACAAAAGGTTTCCCGAGTTCTGAATTCCCGCCGCCGCACTCACCGTCACGATCTCTCCGGGGAAAAAATCTACGGTAGGATTGAGTGTAATTGTGGCATCGGAGACGTTTAGGCTGAATGGATGTAAGCCCGACTGAGACCCATGAATCGTGAGACTCCCCTCAAGAGAATCCGCATCCAGGTTGGCGCTGAAGACCAGCTGAATATTCGAGGTCGCCGCAGCATTGGTGTCATTTTGTTCAGGTAAAATCGAAAGCACCCGGAGTCGATCGACCGACTGCAGGGATACCGTCGCCACGTTGGAATCAGCAATTCCATCGCTCACAGTGTAAGTGAAGGAATCGTCGCCGCTGAAGCCGCTTGTGGGGCTGTAAGTAAAGCCACCATCGGGGTCGAGATCGATGCTGCCATTCGCAGGACCAGATACGAGGGTTGCGCTTAAATTGGGATCACCGTCCGGATCACGGTCGTTTGGGATCACACCCTCGGCCGCATTCACCACCAGGGGCGCACCGGGGAAAGCGAGATAGGGCCCAAGATCATCGACCGCGACAGGCGGGGTATTGCCCAGTTTCACGCGAAACGGCCCCGCTCTCTCGATAATGATCGTGCCGAGCACACTTACGAAACGATAGGTGAACGAATCCGTTCCGAGATAATCGACATCCGGGGTGTAGGTAAAGGAACCGTTGGAAGCGAGGGAGAGCCTTCCGTGGCTAGGTCCCGAGGTGAGAACTGCTCTTGTGAAGGACCCTGCGTAAAACCCGGTATTTGGGTTGCTGTCATTGCTGAGGACTCCCTCCCCCGAAGGAGTCGTGAATACTTCTCCCGGCACGGCCGCGTAGTAATCGTCAATCCCTTCCATCGGGAATTTCCCTAATTGCACCAGAATTGGCCCCGTCGTTGATATCGAATTCGACACCGCGTAGGTAAACTCATCGACATTTTCGAACCCTGCACTGGCATAAAATACAAACGACCCATCGGGTGCCATTGTCACCGTTCCGTTCGCCGGCTGCGTCAGCAAGGTGGCAGTCAGACTTCCCCCGTCAGGATCACTGTCATTCGCCAGCACCCCAAAGCCAGCAGATCTGTCGGTAAACACTTGCCCAGTGCCATTTGTGAAGAGGTAGTTGTAGACGTCTGCTCGTCCTAATGGAGGATCCAGGGTGGGAGTGACATTGATCGTCACCACCGATTCAAGGGATGGAACCGGCCCATCGAAAATGACATAGGTGAATGAATCTGTTCCGAAGAAATTTACTTCCGGCGTGTAGACGAAGCTGCCGTCAGGATTGATTACCAAGCTCCCATGCTGCGTGGTCAGCACCTCTCGGTAAAGGTAAGTCCCGTTCGGATAGATCCCCTCGTATTCCAGCCCTCCGAAGCGCACTTCCGGCGCATCCGGAAATTGTGATCTAAGTTCACTGTAACTGCCTCGGTGCTCGATCGAGGCCACCCGCGCTGATGCAGCGTATCCATTGAGTCTGCTAGAACCGACGAATAATCCATTCGCTTCAGGAATCGTAAGCGTCTCGTCTTCTACAACTGTGAACGTCTTTTCCTGTGTGACCGGTATCGTAACATTCAGCCAGGCCTCGCCACTTGCGAACAGCAAATCGATGTCGCCATCGTTCTCGATATCGCCAGCAGACACCACCGCGCTGCCATCGCCCACCGCCTGATCAAGGACGAAGGTGCCGTTGCCATCATCATTGCGCCATAGCTGATTGTCCGTGATGATATCGAGGTCACCATCCGCATCCACGTCGACAACAACAACTCCTCGGGAATCATCGGCCAAACTGGAACCTGGAGTAAACTGGCCCGTCTGATCATTGAGCCACACCTGCGCGTCGCTCCCAATATTCGCCACCACGGCATCGACAAATCCGTCACCATTAACATCGCCCACCGCCACTGCCGTTCCCGCCGCCGTGCCAAGAGCCTGACCGTTGGAAGTGAAGTGCCCCAAGCCGTCATTCAAGAAAACCTGATCCGGTTCTCCCTCGCCGCTATTGGCAATGTAAGCATCCAGTTGACCGTCACCATTGAAGTCTGCGAGCGCCACTGCCCTTGACTTAAATCGCTCCCCCACCGTGTCGATCTGATCAGGTTCAACCCCGACCAAAACCACCTCTTCGAATCCACCACTGCCGTCGTTCAGATGCACCCGGCTCCCATTTCCTGAACTCAAGCTAGTCGTCAAAAAGAGATCAAGGTGACCATCATTATTCAGATCACCCACTGCCACATCCGTGGCTCTGTCGCCGATTTGCGGGGAAGCCACCCCATCCCGCGTGAAGAGACCCGCACCATTATTCAACCAGATACTATTCTGAACCCTGTTTGCATCATTGACGATGACGATGTCAGTAAAGCCATCGCCATTAAGATCACCCGTCGCGACGGACTCGCCCATCACAGGTGCCCCCCAGTATCGAAATGCTCCGAGAATCTGACCGGAACTGACCGGGGTAAGAGCACCCTCGTGCAGCCACAATGAATTCTCCGCGTTCTCACCTACCACGTCCACGTCACCATCACCGTCGACATCCACAAAAACACGATCACCCACTTGCGTTCCCGTCAAAGGACCACCGAAGAGAAAGGTCTCAGCCGTCTGATCCGGTGAAACATGAAAGGCTAAGGTCAATGCCGGCTCCCAAGGTGAGTCTGCCTCACTGCTCAGATCGCCCTTCAAAGTGAGTCGCACCCTTTCTCCCGGACTAAAGTCACGATCCACCGTGACGTCCAGAGTCTGCGCATCAAATGAGGTCACCACAACTGACAAGGGCCCGCTCATCGAACCAACTAGGATCAGATTGGCAGCCACGCGCTCAGCGCTCACAGCCTCGTCGAAGATCAGGCGAATCACGCGGTTTGAGGCCGTCAGTGAATCATTGATGGCAGGAATCGTAGATGCCAGTTCCAGCCTTGCATTGACGCGAAGGGTCACCGTCGTCGGCTCTCCTTGTCGCCCGAATAAATCGACTCCGCGATAAACAAAAGAGTCCGTACCGATGAAGTCCAAAGCGGGAGTATAACGAAAGCTGCCATCCGGCAGAAGGTCCACAGATCCATCGGCAGGATCACTCACGATCTGCGCGACCTGGCTATCGCCAAAGTCATTCAAAAGCACTCCCGGAGCCTCGATCGCGAGAACGGCATCCTCTAGTAGTTCATACTCTTCCGGGGATCCGATCGGCGGGATACTTTCCGAAGCTCCGATGTCCCTGAGACCAGCGAGTCTTCGATCAGCGCCTCGTTGATCGCGGCTCGGCGACTTTTCTTCGCCCAAATTTAGATCAGGGTCGCCAGCGTCCAACGCAGGCGATCCCGGGAGCAAGGCATGTGTCCTCGTTGGGCCGCCATTGAATGCGAGCGGCGCCAGTCCGGGATTGATTTCGATGGTGAGGTCGTCACCGAACCGATTGATCACCGCCACGACGTTCTCCACATTACTGGGTGGATCCGTCTCGAAGTCTTCGACAAGACCCGGGGCAAAATTCGCAGCAAAGAAGTTGTTCGCCGAATTAACAATGGCCTCGCCCGGCAGCTTCGCGACACCCGAATTGTAAAGACCACCTCCATTGCGAGCACCACTCAGTCCTTCGCTCACCCGATTTTGAAAAACGGTGCAGCTGTAAATATTCAGCTCCGCGACGCCCAGGTTATCACTGGCATTGTAAATTCCCGCGCCAAAGACAGGCACCTCGAAACCGAAGGCCAAGCCGATCGCGCGGTTATTGGAGATCGTCGAATTGCGCAAAGTAACCCTGCTGGATTCGAAGCGCGTGATCTCGGGGCGTTCCGGGTCACTGACGAACGGCGTGCATTGGTTGTAGATGCCACCACCCCTCGCGTTTCCGGTGACAGAGTTCCCAGAGATCGTCGAATTTTCGATCTGCGCGACTCCTCCATTGTTATTACGAATGCCTCCGCCAGCCACACT
Source organism: uncultured Verrucomicrobiales bacterium (assembly GCA_913060685.1). Classification (GTDB taxonomy): domain Bacteria; phylum Verrucomicrobiota; class Verrucomicrobiia; order Verrucomicrobiales; family Akkermansiaceae; genus SW10. The sequence continues at coordinate 897 of CAJXVQ010000128.1, read as the reverse complement.
GAAACCATCTGCGGAATTCCCTTCAACTGAAACACCATCAAGGTGAAGAGTGGCCAGATAATCATTGGCGATTCCTCCGCCCTCACCACCAACCTCGTTTCCGCTCACACTGGAACGGGTCAAGCTCACAAAGCTCACTCCCGTGCTCTTGAGCCCGGCACCGCTGGACAAGATGACACCCACCTTCGCGGTGTTACCGTCCACTTCACAATCCTCCAGACTCATCAAGCTGGCGAAACTGTGAACGCCTCCCCCACTCGCCAGAACGGTTGTCGAGTAAGCACGGTTCGAATTCAGCTTTGAATTGACGACCTTTACCACACCCAAGAAGGAGCTCAGTCCACCACCGGATGAGCCTAAATGCGTGTCCACTTCGTTGTCCGTAATCGTGCAATCTTTGATCGAGACAAGGCCCAGGTCATTGTGAATCCCACCACCAAAACCAGCGAAGCGGAAATCTGCAGGGCTCAAATCAGTCCGACGAATCCCCCCAAGAATCGGGATACAACCTAAAGGGCTGCAGTCTTGCCCCACCACCACCGGGACCGGCACGCCCCGAAGCAGGGTCGCCGAGCCAGCCGCCCCCTTACCCACCCGATTGTTGTAGATTTGACAATCCTCAATCACGGCAGAGGGCATGCCACCTCCAGACCATCCCTCGCCGGCCGCGAAGGGATCGTCTCCCAACGATTCAAACAATGGCTGCACCCCACCCTCTTCAGTTCCTGCCGAGTCCAAGAAGTCCCCCATCAAATCTTTAATTCCAGCCTCGACCTCAGCGGTCGCTTCTTCCGGATGAGTCGAGGTCGGCGGCTCCATACTCTGCAAGCCAGAAAAGAAAGCAGCCACTGTCTCTTATACACATCTGACGCTGCCGACGATCTACTCTGTGTAGAT
>CAJXVQ010000127.1 GCA_913060685.1 uncultured Verrucomicrobiales bacterium | reverse complement strand
CGAGATCAGCCTCGGTCTCGTGGGCTCGGAGATGTGTATAAGAGACAGGGGTCAAGCTGCTCAGAAAATTGTTTTTTGGTGGGCGATTGCAAAACAGGGTGGCATTTTTTGCCGATGATTACGAGGTTGCTTATGGATTCACGGAAGAGAGCTTCCCGGGTTGGCGAAACAAGGTGGCTATTGGCATAGACAAGCTGTTCCAATCGATGAAGACTGATAAAACGGATCACCCTCCGGTTTTAGTATTTGATGCCTTGGTTGAGCTGGGCATGACGAAACCGGATTTACTTTGTAAGGCTCTTGACCAATTTTTTGCGACCTGTGGAGTCAATGAACATAAGGAAATCTATTATAAATTCCACCCCGGCCAGACTGATCAGAAAAGCATCTCTGTCATCAGAGATACAATGTCAAAACACTCGGATCTGGACTTTCATGAATTGTCCAAGGATGTCTGTTTGGAAGACTTTTTCACCGATTATCAGTTGAAGGTATTTGTCTTTAACAGTGCTGCGGGTCTCTACGCTTCACTCGTAGGCCAGGAGGTGGTTTCTCTTAACCCTCTAATGGAAATCGCGGACTCTTGCTACCGTAATTCGCATCAAGTTCTGCCTGAAATATACAACCATCTGGTAAGCCGTATCCCTCTAGACAACGTATAAGATGAAAAAGGAAACGACGGGAAAATTGCGAGTGATGGTAGTCTCCATTGCCCCTCCTCAGAACAATCACGGGGTCAGAATCGTTCTTTACCGGCATCTGGTTGCTCGCAATCCGTTTGAGGTGTTTGTCGCTACAGATGCCAGAGAGCTGGATGAGGAAAGGCCACACAGACGCTTGAGGCTGCCCCGTTTGCTTCAACGATTGAGAAACACTCGTTTCGGGCCAAAGATTGGTTCATTCATCAGAGATTTTGAGAACATGATATGGGCTTGGCTGCCCAATAAGGATCTTGACTCAGCGATCGATGATTTTCGGCCGGATATCCTGCTGGTGCTTGCAGATAATTCCTTGAGTAAGATGGCGTATCGGGCTGCCCGAAAGAGGAATCTTCCCATAGCAGGTTTGTTTCTTGATTGGGTGCCCATTATGAAGGGTTATTTTGGGCATCGCTGGACGGTGCCATTTCTCGATCGATGGTTTAGACGGTTTTACCGGGAATGCGATCTGGCAATCTGTACGAGCGATGGCATGAAAGAGGAGCTGGGAGATCATCCCAATTCTCATGTCATTTACCCTATGCCCGGTCAGCACCGGGAGTCCGACGCCACATCGGCCATTGGTCGGTGCTCTAAGAAATTTCAACTTGTCTATGTCGGTTCTGCAGAGAACTTTTATGGACGTATGCTCTGCTCCCTGATCACAGAGTTCGAGGCAACTGATGATTTGGCGATTACCGTGATTGGCCCCAAGGGAGGCTGGCCTCAAGAAATATCAGACCTCGCGATAGAGAAGGGAATCTATTTGGGTTTCAAGCCACCGGAGGAGGCGGCCAGCTATTTGGCCTCAGCAGATGCACTTTTGGTCGTGATGAGTTTTGAAGAGGAGTATGAGCTTTTTATGCGCACGAGTTTTACGACAAAATTTCTCGATTACGTCGCTTACGGAAAACCGGTTATTTTGTGGGGGCCTGACTACTGCACACCTTCACGTGTGGCTGCGGCGCACTCAGGGGCATTGCCCGTTGCGGTAGAGGATCCCAAGGCGATGGTTTCAGCCTGCAGAAAGATTGCCAATGATCCCGAAATGTATGCCGAGTTGACTGATGGTGCGCGGCGAATGCATGAAAATTTATTCAATCCCGACCGACTCCAGGAGATCTTTGTATCAGAAATGGAGAAGCTTGTAGAAAAATGAAAGAGAATCCTGTTCGTATTAGTTTTGCGAAACGCTTGATTCTGCGTGTTCTGGCTTGGGCTCTGGATGACGTCGAGAAAAGCCGTAATCATCCTCTCAACCGTTTGCTTTCTCTGAGGAGTTATGAAGGCGCCGGGAAACGTTTTTCACATCCGCAAATTGAAGCCGGTGATTACACCTACGGATTACGACGTGACACCTTCTTCTCTTACCATCCGGAAGATAGGGTGGTTATTGGTAAATTTTGTGGAATTGCCCAAGGAGTGAGGTTCATTTTTGGTGAACATAAAATGGACCGGATTTCCACCTTTCCCTTCAACGCCGTATGTTTCGAAGAGGGAGCACATGCAGATTCAGAGTCCAAAGGGGATATTCTAATTGGTAATGATGTCTGGATTGGTGCGAATGCAACAATCCTTTCGGGTGTAAAAATTGGTAACGGTGCTGTGATTGCCACCGGCGCGGTTGTCAATAAAGATGTCGCACCGTACTCTGTTGTGGGAGGCGTGCCTGCGAGGCATATCAAGTACCGATTGAAAGAGGATCAGATCCGAAACCTGCTGGAGATCAAGTGGTGGGACTGGCCTTTGGCAAAAATCCGAGATAACCGGAAACTGTTTTACGGAGATCCGGCTGCCTTTATTAGCAAACACCAGGAAAAAGGTTGAGAAAACCCTCGTGTGCGCATCACGCATGGTCTTCCTGTTGAGGGTCAGAGTGCAAAAAAATATTTTCATATATATTTCAAAGTAACATGAAGTCAATTTGCCTCGCGATACTCAATTACAACGGAGTTCATCATTTGAAGTATTTGTTGCCATCTCTGGAGACTGCCTGCGCCAACGTAGCAAACAGGACAGACATTGTTGTTCTAGATAATCTCAGTACAGACAACGATGTCAAATGGGTGAACGATCATCATCCGGATGTTCAGTGCGTGGTAGCCTCTAAAAATGATTACCTTTTCTCGTACAATGGTTTTATTCAAGGCATTGAGCATGATGTAGTGGTGATACTCAATAATGATATTAAGGTCAGTGATTCTTTCCTGCAGCCATTACTTGATCATTTGGAAGAACCAGACGTCTTTGCAGCTTCGTCTTGCACCTATGACTGGGAAGGTAAAGAAGTAACCAGTGGCCCAGCAGACTTGACGATCAAAGATGGGATGTATGGTTGGAGGTTTGATCGAATGAGACAGGAATCTTGTCACACCCTCTTCACGTCAGGAGCCTGCATGGCAGTGGATCGTCATAAATTCATTTCCCTGGGCGGCTTTTGCCGCCTTTTTTATCCCGGCTACTGCGAAGATTTGGACATCTGTTTTCGTGCCTGGGAGAAAGGCTGGAGATCAATCTATGAACCCGCCAGTATTATTTGGCATCGGGAGCATGCCAGCTGGTCCGTCAGTGAAGTGTCCAGTACGGACATCCTAAATTTGGAACATTCATTAGTGTTTCAATGGTCATCTCTGCCAATGGGCAGGGGGAGGCTGACGCGATGGTTTACCATCAGTAAGATCTTGTGCGGGGAGCTCCTCAAATGGCGTTTTGTGTGGGGTAAGGCACTGGTCAAGGCGCGCATCGATTGGACTTTGTCGGCCCGGGATTATCGGCAGCGCAAGTTATCGGAGGGGGAACTTGAGAAAATTTTGGCGATGGTTAGAAGCGACCTTCCCTCGTCAAGATCACGGAGGCAACCGGAGCACGGTGATAAGCTAGCAAGATAGAACCAAAAAACATGAAAGTAAAAGCGCCATTTGGAATAGTGACGGGGTGTCACTCCGGTGATAGATCGACCGTGGGGGCTACTCTTGCCAGCATCAAACACTATTGTCCGGATATCCCGGTGTGTTTGGTGGTGGACGGGCATGTCGATGTCTCGGATTTAGAGGAGCTTTATGACCTGATTATTTTGAGAGTCGAAGAACTCGAGGATGATGACATGCGGGATTTGATCAGGGGGAGCGGCAGGGCAAAGCTGGCTGCGATGTGGGAGGGCCCTTTTGAGTTTTACGTCTGGATGGATGCGGATGCCATTGTTTGGGGTGATTTTGTGAGCAAAGTCCGCAGAGATCTGGATTTTCAAATTTTCTGGAATGAGATCTCGATTCCTGCCGATGCCTCGGAGGAGCCGCCCTGGCTGTCACATTATTATTTCAAGCTGGAGGAGTTGAAGAATTTTGATCCGGATTTTGAATGGCGGGGTCATCCCTACTTCTCGACAGGGGTATTTGCATGTCGTCGCAATGTCATTTCATACGAAGAATGGACTAAAATTGAATCATGGAACACGGCTGTTCCTGGCGGCATTTTCAAGTTTTGGGAGCAGGGTATGCTGGATTATCTCGTTTTGGCAAAAAGCCAACGCGGGGAGATCAAAACAGCATGGACGGACTTACAGTGGGTGAGAAGTCGCGATCATAAAGGTCTGCAGGAAGACTGCGCTCGCGGGGGATGGTCTTTCCCCGGTGACGTAAATCCCCCCATGGTGTTGCATTTTTGTGGGCGCAAGCCTTCGACGCTCGATATCCATTGTTTCAGTCGCCCGTTTACGATCGCGCGCTTGGCGCATCATCGACACACCCGCAGTAAGCTTCGCGCCTGGATAATTATTCTGGCTGAGGATGGTAGAGTTCTTTTTCGAAAGGTTAAAAAAAGAGTTTTTGGGAAATAAACTTACAGCAAATGAGCGAAATTCATGTGCACTTCCCAAGTGAAACTATTCTTATTTGGATCGTAGATTCATTAGTTTGCCGCGCCAAATAAAAACATGTTTGATCATTTTATTCTTACCAGATTTAACGTTCGTGAACCTTGGGCCGATGCAACCGAGCATCTGGGGTTGGATAATCTTTGGTTGGAAAGGCGGTTTGATCTTTTTGAGAAGACTTGTCTGCCCTCCATAGTTAGGCAGACCCGCAAATCCTTCCATTGGTTGATTTTTTTGGATTTGGAAACTCCGGAGAGGTTTGTCGCGCGCATGGCTGAGCTACGCTCAAAATATGACTTTCTGATCCCCATCTACTGTAAGGATCGTGGAGAAGAGTTTGTTCTCCGGGAGATGAAAGAGAGAGGCTCTCCCGGTAGCATGCGGATTATGACGCGGCTTGATAATGATGATGTTTTACATCCTCGTATGATCGAGAAAATCCAAGAGGTGGCTGAGATTTCGTGTAAAACTAACGATCTTGAACGTGGCTTTTTTATAAGCTTCCCTGTTGGGTATTCGGAGTTTGCGGGAAATTATTATTTACAATTCTTCCGATGTAACCCTTTTGTGAGTTTTGTATCAGAGCCAGAGTATGAGAAGACAATTTTTGGCTGGGACCATACAAAGATCGGTGAAGTGGCGCCTGTGGTTTGTAAGTATACCCGGCCGATTTGGTGTCAGGTCATCCATGGTGAAAATGTGTCAAACACGGTGCGGGGTCTCTATTGGCCGTGGGGTCAGCTTCGTGGTGTTTCAGAGGGCGCGACCAAAACCGGCACCCGTTCTGTTACCTGGCAGTGCAAAGAGTTCTGGCGGAGTTTTAAGAAATATATTTTACACTGGTAGGTGCGAATAAGGTAAAGATGATTCGCTGGTAAATAATGAAAATCTGGCACATTACGAGAACCCTCTATGGGGGGGCTGGCATTTATGCGCAACGCCTGAGCGATGCGTTGCGGGATGCCGGTCTTGACAGCTGTGTTTTAAGCGCGGATTCGCATGAGCCTCTTGAAGCGGGAAAGCCCCAGGGAACCGGACAATTGGTGCCGGTTGCCGGGACGGTTCCTCGACTGGTCACCCGCGCGGTTCGATCCATGTCACACCGCCTGACTGCGGGCCCGTTTCATTCCCTGTTGGGCATGGAGCGATACCGAGGTGAGCAGATGCCGGCAAAGGGGGACATCATTCACTTGCATGGTTTGACGGGTTGGATGGGGCTTAGGGGCTTGCGTGCTTTGATCCCGGAGGGGAGTGCGGTTTTTTGGACGGCTCATGATCTTTGGCCGTTGAGTGGAGGCTGTATCCTTTATTCCGGGTGTGACGGCTACCGTGGCGATTGCGGGAACTGTCCCATCTTGCACAAAGGAGTGAAGAGCTGGGCCAAGGCCGAGCTCCGTATGAAGGAGGATTTTGTCAGGGATAAGAAGGTGCGGCCGGTGGCCAACAGCCGATGGATGGCCGGCCATATTGAGCAATCACGGGTTTTTAGAGATGCGACCGAGGTTCCGGTCATTCCACCAATTATAGATCCGGTGTATTTCTCGACAGGGATTGAAAATCTCAGAGAGAAGCTCAAGGTCGCTCCGCAGAAAAAAGTATTGGCCCTGGGAGCAAGGGCAGTGACAGATCGTTATAAGGGGATTCCTGAATTTTTGGCAGCGTTGGCAGGCCGGAGCAAATTAGCAGAGCAATTTGTGATACTCCTATTTGGTGAGGGCGAGCTTGAGTTGCCCCCCAATCTTGATGTCAGGGCATTGGGCAGGCTAAACTCCGCTGAGGAGATAGCCCGGGTTTATGACTCGAGTGATGTCTTTGTCTCTCCATCCGCGATGGAGACTTTCGGGATGGCTTTGGCAGAGGCCCAGGCCTGTGGAACTCCCGTGGCAGCTTTTGACGTCGGTGGCGTTCGTGATGCGGTTTCCGGAGAATGTGCCGGGTATCTTGTTCCTAATGGAGATATGGAAGCTCTGTTGAATGCTTTGGAGAAGGTGGCAGAAAGAAATTCGCCGGCAGGAGATCGCTGGCGGGTCGATCGTGACTGGGCCAATGAGCACTTTGAGGCTTCGGTGATAGCGAGGAGGCAAATGGAAATTTATTCCTCGCAGGTCGGCAGTTCGCAGCTCGTCTAAGAAGAAAGTAATGCGATGAAAGCGAAATCAGTCATGAATATCGCATTGGCAAATGACGAATATTATTTTGCAGGGCTGTGGAGTACGGTGATTAGCCTCCTTGCGGCAACGCCGGATGCGTCGAGCTTGCGAATCCATGTGATTGACACCGGTATTTCAGATGCCTCTTGGGAACGTTTGTCAGATGCCGTAGCGAAACATCCTGCGCCACCCGAGTTGGTGCGTAAGATTTTTCCTCGTGAAAAGCTTGAGGGTCTTGATATTCCCGGACCCAGGAGTCCGCTGGTGTATGCAAGATTGTTTCTCCCCGAGCTTCTTGATTGTGATCGCGTTTTATACTTGGATTCAGATTTACTGGTTTTCAAAAACGTGCTTGATTTAGAGGGGATTGATTTATCTGGCTATGCCTGTGCCGCAGTGATCAATGAAGATGCTGGAACGCTTGATTTTGATCTGTCAGAAAAAGAATATACAAGCCTTCGCCTGGATCCTAAATCCAAGTATTTTAACGCAGGATTACTGTATATGAATCTTGAGTATTGGCGCGAAAATGATTATACTGAAAAGTGTTTAGATTTCCTGAGGAGTCATCAGTTTAGGCTCGCTGACCAGTCGGCTCTGAATGTCGTTATGAATGGGGAAATTTTGCCATTGGAGTGGCAATGGAATCGACTTGTGAATCGTCTCACTCCGGATGAGATCACCTCGCCGGACTCAATCATTCACTATACATCGCACAAACCATGGTTGTTGAAAAGCGATGCTCCCGCGGTGTTACTCTGGAGAAAGTTTACCCAGGATACAAAATTTACTATCCAATCCCCGCGAAAAAAACAGGACATTTATACGAGGTATTTGCTATTCAATCTTTTACGAACAGTAGGTTATGGGGTGTTGGCTATTTGGAACGCCTTTTTAAAAAGAGGGGATACGGCTGCGGGTTACTCGTATGCATTCTCCTACTGGTTGGAATATTTCGCAAATCGTGAGATAAGATTGCGCGAATTTAATTTGGCTGCGATGAAAATTCAAAGTATCCGTTACGGGCCCACTTGGTTGTTAGAAGATGACTGAGTCTCTGCAGTTGTGGATGATGTTCTCGGGTTTGTAATCTCTGCTAAGTTTTAGACATACCGAACTTGCCGACTTGCTCGTCGTCTCGATTGCAATCCAGAATTTGTTTGGTTAGATGCGCTTTCAATAAGTGCTTTAGCTTTAAGTTGACAGTTAATGACTGAGCTCGGTAGGCCCTAGTCTTCGCTTGAAAAGTGATTGCTTAATTGAGGAACCGTTAAGATCAAGTGATATGAAACTTAGCATCATCATCCCTGTCCATAACCGAGTCGAGCTTCTGGGTGAGGCGCTTGATTCTATTTCACAACAGCATCTGGATTCTTATGAAATCATTATCTGTGATGATGGTTCCACCGAAGACATTGAAGCCTTGTGTGCTGGTTTTGAGCTGTCGGCCAATGAGCTGAAATATAGTCGGACCGCAGAAAGTCACGGTGCCCAGGTTGCACGGAACAGAGGCCTTTCTCTTGCCCAGGGTGAATTTGTCATGTTCATGGACTCCGATGATGCCTTGGCAGAGGAAGGGTTAGGGCTGCTGCTTGAGGCCCTGCAGGCAGATCCTGATCTGCAATACGCCTACGGCGAAGTCAGCAGGGTAAATGAATCACTGGAACCGCTTCCCGGAGATGTCCCTGTGGGTTCTCTGTTTGCAGACACCCCATCAGAAATAGCCGGATACCACTGGCACACCATGGGAGCACTTTACCGGCGATCCTATCTTGATGTCGTAGGTCCGTGGAACGTGGAAATGACCGGGTCCCAGGATTGGGAATACCAGGCGAGGGTCAAACTGGCCGGAGGTAAGAGGAAATTTGTGGATGTCGCGGTGGGTTATTGGCGTCAGCATGGCGGCGAGAGGGTTGGCACCGCCAAATTTCGCCCGGATTATGTGAGGAGCGTGATGATTGGTTGCGGCTCGATTTTACGATGTGCGAGGGAGGCGAATCGTTGTGATGCTGCTTTGGAGCAAAGGTTGGCGAAGAGGTTGGTTGTGCATGCCCTGGAGTGGGGGGGCAATGGTTGGTGGCAGGATCGAAAGATCTGTATACTCCAGGCAAGAGATGGCATCTCTTCTAATCTTATTTTTAAGTTCGGATTGACGATGGTGGCATACACGCCGGCTATTTTCGATCGTGTGCTTTTGGAAAGGATTGCCAGACGCCGGATTCGCTGAATCGTTGGAGAGCGAAACGAAACAAACAATCATTCCCCGGGAATTTTTGATTTCCCCCTGATTGTCATCAGTCTTGCTCCTTGATGGACCCCGTCGTAGCGTTTAGATGCTTGATTGTTTCCCCAGCGAAGATACCGCAATTTGTTTCCGTATCCTTTGGGGGCGTAGCGTGGTCTCTACCAACAAGGCGACAGTTCTTTATCGAACCGAGACGGTCAACTTTCGTAATGCCTTCAATGATTTGGACCGGTGGTCCCTTGACTTGGAGGGAATCTACTCTGAAAACGTCCGATTTCTGAAGAGCCTTGGTGAAGAAGTGAATTCAAACCAGGCGGAATGCCTGATGCAGGCCTGGAGTCAGCAAGGTGAAAAAAGCTCCCGGGCAGAAATGCATGAGGTTTCAACAACGGCCTGCGGTTTTGCAGACCACTGGCGCAAAGGAATTTCACACTTTTCTCTCAGTGTCATAGGTCGTCATCTGCTGGGATGTCGGAATTTTGACCGTGTTAAGTTTTTTTGCGGGAGGAAAAAGCAGTGGGCGTAGTTGCCTTGGTCCCGTCGATGTTTTGAGTAAGAGCTGAGAGCGGTCGTCTAACGGCATGAGAATTTTGATCATAGAGGAGGCCTTACAATCAGGAGGAGGTCACTGGCCAAGCTACATCGGCGAAGTGGCGCGTGGGATGCGTGCGATGGGTGATAAAGTGGACATTTTGATGCACAAAAATGCGGTCCCCGAATTGGTTGAAGAGATGCAAGGCATTCCCTATTTATCGAAAAATTGCTGGTTGGATGCGGCGAGTCAGGGGGCCATGGGGGGGATTCGCCACAATCTGACTCTTAGAGGGGAATTGTCTCGCTGGTTCTCAATCCATCAGCCCTATGATTGGGTTTGTTGTCTGACAATGCGTCTTCAACACTTGCTTGCAATGGCCTTGCTCAGCCGGAGTGGATTAATTCCCTCAAAAACGAGATTTCTTCTGTTGTTTGTACAGAGCTTCGGCGCGTATGCCGGGGCAAATAAGCCGACGGTCTTCCCAAGAAATCTTTCCTCTCGACTGACACGTTTTTGTTTTCGCTTATTGGCTCCGGGCGTTCGCTCCGATCGGGTCCTTTTGGCGGGCGAAACCAAGGGGATGCAGGATGAATTGCAGAGATTCACGCAGTTATCAGTTCGTTTGTTTCCTCATCCTGTTCCATCGCCAACAGAGAAAAAAGAAGCAGAGCTTGCAAGTTGCAGTGCAGGTGAGGCTGGTTCCAGTGAGGTAATCATCACAATTACTTGTCCGGGATTTGCAAGATACGAGAAAGGAAATGATCTCTTACAGGAGGCTATTAAAATCATTTTGAGTAGACCGTCAGGGAATTCCTGTCGTTTTGTGATGCAGTGGCCCAAAGTCTTCGAAATGCCTGATGGAACCTTTCTTGAACCTGACCTGGAATTGCGGTCTGATGATAGGGTCGAGTTTGTGAACCACTTACTTGATGCCAAGGCCTACGAACACTTGTTTGAGCGAAGTGATTTGGTTGTCCTTCCATATCGACGTAAGAGCTATCACCAACGACTGTCCAGGGTTGCGATTGAAGCGGCCGGTCGCGGTATTCCCTTGATTTATACAAGTGGCACATGGATATCTGAAGTCGCCGAAATAGTAGGGGACGGCGTTGCCATTCAGAATGAAACGGTTTTGGATGTCGTGAAGGCAATCGAGGCGGCATTGGTGCGGATAGAACAATTAGAGATGTGTGCTCACCGGGAAATGGCGACTGTGCAGAATTATCATTCGGCTGCGAATTTTAGGCATAAATTGATTGATCACGATTCATAACCACGATCATTGTGAATCAAGCTCAAAATAAGCTGATCTTGTTTTGCCCATCATCCTTTGGAGGCATTTCTGATTACGCGCACAACCAAGCGATGGCGTTGGGCGAGGCGGGATGGTCAGTGACGATGTTGTGTCCGATTGATTATCCACATGCTGCGGAGTCCTACCAACAGAGTAGATGTTTACCAAGATGCGGGCAAAGACCTGCCTCTAGGATCCCAAGGGTGGCAGTGGTGGCGGCTAATATGCTGCGAGGTTACTACACTCTCATGCGCGTGGTGACACAGATGAAGGTAAAGCATGTCTTACTAGCATCCTACAGTGAGTATCTGGCACCTTTATGGGCTTGGATGATGCGCAGGCTGGTATCGAAAGGTGTCGAGTTTGGCGCTGTGGTTCATGACCCTGTTCGTAATTTTGTTCTGGGTCCGCTGTGGTGGCATCGTTGGTCCGTTTCACAAGGCTATTCTTTTCTAAAGCATGCATTTTTACATGAGCCAATTGATTTGGATACAGGCAGTCGAATCATGCCTGTCACTTGTCATGTTATTCCTCATGCCCCTTACCCTTTTCCCTCTTCGGTGCATTCAAAAGAGCAGGTGCGGTCAAAACTGGGCATCCCCCCCCAAGCAAAAGTTTTTATAAGTTTTGGTCATTTGCGTGACGGGAAAAACATCAATCTTGTTCTTCAGGCTATGGCTGATGTTCCCGAGGCTTGGTTGCTGGTGGTCGGGACAGAGGCGGACTATGGTCATTTGAAATCGACAACATACGGTCAGATGGCCGAGGATCTGGGCATTGCCGATCGCTGCCGTTGGCAGATCGGTTTTGCGACTCCCCAGGAGGTTGCCGATTTTTTCGCTGCGGCAGATTTTGCCATGCTGACTTATGATGCTCGTTTTCGCTCCGCCAGTGGAGTGCTGAATGTCGCTGTGACTTACAGAAAGCCTGCGCTCGTGTCATGTGGCGACAGTAACCTCGCATCTGCGGTTACAGGCTATGATCTTGGTCTGAGAGTGAAACCTGATAGTGCTAGTGAAATTGCCAGAGGGATGCGTCAACTGCTACAAGATGCCCCAACGCCGAACTGGAAAAGTTATGAGCAAGCTGAAAACTGGACTGCAAATGCGCTCTTGGTCATTAAGGCATTCCAAGAGGGAGAATGAGGTCGTTTGCAATGAACGGTATGGTGATGCAAGTGAAAGCGACGTCTTTCATGGGGTGTCGTAATACGATGATCAGTTTGGTGTCTCAAATCTCATATTTAAATTGATGAATTTAAAGCCTGCAGTGGGTGCCCTTGTTGGTTATATATACAACGAATGGTTGGCGAAGTTGCCCTTCCACGTGATTCGCGAATTCTATTTAAAGCTGAGTCTAGGTTCATTTGGTAAAGGAAGTTCAGTTCAGTTGAATTGCAGATTCCTGAATAGTCAGAGAGTGTTCCTGGGGGCCCGAAATGTGATCAATTTTGGAAGTCTGCTGGACGGTCGCAAATACGAGATCAAAATAGGAAATGACGTTTCCATCGGCCCCGAGGCAGGTATATTGACACTTGGGCATGACCCGCAGTCAGCAGATTTCTCTGATCGGGGCGGAGCAGTAATTATTGGTGACCGGGTATGGATCGGTTATCGGGCCATCGTCCTGCCGGGGGTGACCATTGGTGAAGGTGCAATAGTAGGAGCAGGGTCGACAGTGACGCATGACGTTGACCCTTTCACTATTGTGGCAGGAGCACCTGCAAAAGTTATCGGCCACCGTAACGAAGATCTGAAGTATGAGTTGCAGTTTAGACCCTGGTTGCGGTGACCGATTGATGACTTTTATAGCGAATATGAAAAAAGTAGTTCTCCAGTGGCCAAGTTTTGGGCCCTATCACACGGCGCGACTTAGAGCCTGTCAGGCGATGGCTCCCGCTGGTGTGGAGGTGATTGGTTTGGCCGTCGCCGGGCAGGTGCAGGGACGGCCGTGGACGGCTGATGGCGATCTAGGAGGTGTAAGAGTGGTAACCTTGTTTCCTGATGCGATGTATCATGAGCTTCCCAAGCAGGAGGTGAAGGATGAGATGAAGCGGGTGCTTGATGAACTGCAGCCTGATGCAGTGGGCGTGTCTGGATACGGCATGACGGACTCGCGTGCTGCCTTAAAGTGGTGCCGAAGCCACGGAGCGATCCGTGTGCTGATGACTGAGTCAAAGGCTGATGATGCGCCGAGGCAGTGGTGGAAAGAGCTTTTGAAACGCTTTCTCGTTTCGCAGTTTGGGAGCGCACTGTGTGGAGGGTCACCCCACCGCGCGTATTTGGAACAGCTCGGAATGAAGCCGGAGCTTATCTTTGATCGTTATGATGTCGTGGACAATGAGCGCTTCCGCAGTGCCGCCGGGGTGGCCCGTCAAAACTCTGATCGCTGTGAGCACCTGCCCGGTCTCGTTGATGTGGAAGAATCCTCTCCCTATTTTTTGGTTTCCAGTCGATTTATTGAGCGAAAGAATCTTGCCCGTCTCTTATCGGCCTTTCAAGCCTACCGCAAAGAGTACTCAAATGGGTGGAGACTGGTCATTTTGGGAACGGGGCCACTTGAGGCAGAGTTGCGTAAGCAGGTGGAGGATCAGGGTATTCCGGATGTGACCTTTGCGGGATTTCAGCAATTTGACGAGCTTGTGGCTTATTATGCCTTTGCGGGTGCGTTCATTCACCCCGCACTGCAAGAGCAGTGGGGATTAGTGGTGAATGAGGCGATGGCGTGTGGCTTGCCTATGGGCGTCTCCAGAACGGTGGGTGCTGCAAGTGATTTGGTTCAGGATGGGGTGAATGGTTTTAAGTTTGACCCAACTGAAGCAGCAGATATTGAGAAGGCCTTGTCGCGTCTGGCCGCAAATCCCGAGGATCGTGAGAGGATGGCCGCTTGCTCGCGTGATATCATTCAAGGCTGGACCCCTAAACATTTTGCAGAAAATTTCTGGGCAGCGGTGTCCGTGGTTCGGTCGTGATTAGCAGCATTTCAAGCCATGGATAAGTCAAATTTCAAATACCAGATCACAAGCGAGTCGGAGCCTCCGGACGTGCCGATCGGCTCTCTGGTAAGGCATTTTTTTGATGAGATGGATGCCCAAGAGTTACCTTGGGCCTGTCTCTTATACACATCTCCGAGCCCACGAGACCGAGGCTGATC
>CAJXVQ010000126.1 GCA_913060685.1 uncultured Verrucomicrobiales bacterium | reverse complement strand
GAGATCAGCCTCGGTCTCGTGGGCTCGGAGATGTGTATAAGAGACAGGTCTACAGAGGTGTGGATCGGGCTTTTTAGATCAATCACCAGCAGATTGATCTGGCCCCATAGCAGTCATCATCGATTCCCCGGACGAGAGAATCGCCGGTTTGACGGGTTGGAAACACCACATCAGCAACTCAATTTACAAACACCAAATTACGATGAATCCGATACTAAAATTTTCAAAAACAGCGATGCCCCTTGCGTCGATTACGATGGCAGGCCTCGCTCTCATAATCTCTTCCGCCAATGCGGAGCTGATCACCATTCCGCCGGAAAACGTGACGGCGTCCAGCGAGATTGGCGGGGGCTTTAACCGCCAAGATGACTTTCTTGTGAACGAAAGTGGTCTGATTGCCGGCCAACACATCGCGGCTGTGGAACCTAACATGTGGCTGTCCACCGGCACCGCCTTCGGGGGCGACGATCCCGATCCCTTTGTCATCTTCGATCTGGGAGCGGTCTACACCATCAACAGCTTTCACGTGTGGAATTACAATGAAGCTCCGCCGAACCTGACCGCACGGGGCGTCAACAGCGTGACGGTGGAATATGGCACGACGGCCGGACTTGGTTCAACGGTTCCCGGGATCACCAACTTTACCCAAGCCGATGGCCTAAACACATACGGCGGTGAGAGTTTTAGTGGTTTTCCCCCCTTCAGTGCGCGCTACATCAAGTTCGACATCAACAGCAACCACGGTGGAGATAACAATTTCTACGGACTCTCAGAAGTTCAGTTCGACGGCGTGCCCGGCTCAGGTTCGGGCACATCCAGGGAGCTAACGATCACGCCTGCGGATGACGGTTACGATCTCAATTGGGCAAGTCAGACGGGGATACTCTATAACGTGCGAAGTAGCCCTGATCTGGTTGGAGATGTCTCCACCTGGACACTTGTGGAGGGGGACATTGCGGCCACCGAGGGTGGAAATACTTATCGGGTCACTCCCGCTGAGACGAAGTTCTTCTACGCTGTTGAAGGATACTGGATCGGTGATCAAATCGATCTCGTGGAATCCTTCGATGATGTCGTCGATTGGATTTGGATCAGGAACGGCGGGGCGGCATTCGGCAGCCAGTCTTATAGTGCAGTCGCAGATCCAGACGGAGACCGGGATGGAACCGTCGTCAAGTTTGACTACGACAATAGCGGTCCTGACGGCAGTGATTTTGCCTTCGAACTCGACGGTGGGCCGATCGATCTCAGTCAGTATGACGAGATGGTCCTGTGGAAGAAATGCGCGGTAGAAAACTCTCTGGAGACCAAGCTCTATTTGCACATCAATGACACCAACAACGATGAATCTGCACGGGTTGAAATCAGGAACAATGATCCACGACTATCAACCCAATCGGAGGAGCCAGGCGTGTGGCTGAAGTGGACGATTGATCTGCACACTGATCTGGATTTCTCTAAATCGGAAGGTCGTGCTTCCAGCCTGAATGACCTCACCGACTTCAGTAGCTTCTTTCTCGGATGTTGGTCCAGCGGCGGTGGCACCGGCACGATTTATTTCGATGACCTTCAATTGATCAAACGCCGCTAGAACCTGTCATGCCCCACCGCTTCTTCCATCCGGGCCTACGGGCCGTTCTGTTTGCCGCGTTGGCGTCGTCGCAGATGTCGCGCGCCGACATCATCGCGATCCCGACAGCCAACGTGACGTCATCGAGCGAGATCGGAGGAGGCTTTAACCGCCAGGATGATTTCATCGTCGATGGCAGCGGACTGGTTGGAGGGCGACACACGCCCACCGTGCAACCCAACATGTGGCTGTCCACCGGGACCGCTTTCGGTGGAGACGACCCGGATCCCTATGTGATCTTTGACCTTGGGGCGATCTACACCATCAACAGCTTCCATGTATGGAACTACAACGAATCGCCGCCAAACCTGACCGCCCGTGGGGTGAACGCGGTCTCGATTGAATACGGTGCAACATCGGCCTTGGGCTCCATACTCGCCGGGGTCACCAACTTCACCAAGGCGGATGGATCAGCAGCCTATGCGGGCGAACGTTTTGATTCGTTCACGCCCTTCGCGGCGCGCTTCATCAAGTTCGACATCGATTCGAACCACGGTGGCGACAACAACTTTTACGGCCTTTCTGAAGTTCAGTTCGATGGTGTCTTGAGCAATATCGAGGTCTCTCCGGACACCTTCGTGACCTCCGCCACCCAAGGCACCACGGTGGGGACTTTGACTACCATTTCAGGTAATCCCGGCGACACCTTCTCCTACTCCTTGGTCGCCGGAGCAGGAAGCACCGACAACTCCAAGTTCCAAACCGCCGGGGACGAACTGCAGGTCGGCCCCTATGACTTTAGGACGACTGCCGACAACACGGAATTCTCGGTTCGGATCCGCGCCACCGGCAGCCCGTCAGGTGAACAGATTGAGAAAGCCATCCTGGTCACTGCTCTGGCCGACGCCGATGCCGACGGCCTGCTCGACGCGTGGGAGGAACAATGGGCTGTGAATCTCGGCGTGCTCTCGGGACTCGGCAATGCCAACGAAGATGGCGACGGCTTGACCGATCTTGAAGAGTTCAATCTCAGGGGACAGTTCCCGAATCTCGATCCGACCAAGGCCGATACCGACGATGACACTTTGAATGACGATGTGGAAATTGTCGGCGCCGGACTGCGTCCGCCGACTGACCCGACTCTTGCCGACACCGACGGGGACTCCCTGAGCGACTTTGTCGAGACCAACACGGGCACCTATTCCAGTCCCACCAACACCGGTTCCGACCCGACCAACGCCGATACCGATGGCGACACCTTGGGTGATGGAGTGGAGACAAATTCCGGGGTTTTCATTGGACCGACCGATACCGGTTCGAACCCAAACCTTACCGATACCGATGGTGATACCTTCAACGACAATGTCGAGGCGGCTGGAGGCAGCAATCCCAGCGATCCCCAGTCGACGCCACCCACTCCGCCAGTGGGGCTCGATCGAGAGGCCTCATCACCAGATGCCGTGGTGGTCTTTAATGAACTGCTCTATAATCCCGCCGGCGCAACTGAAGCCGGCGAGTGGATCGAGCTCTTCAATCAAATGGGGATCAAGGTGGATATCTCTGGATGGCGGATCGACGGGTTGAACTATATTTTTCCTGAAAACACGATCATCGATCCCGGTTCATACCTCGTCGTTGCCAAGAGCCCCGGGCCGGGAGATCTGGGGCCATTTCCCGGGAGTCTTGCCAACAGTGGCGAGCGCTTGAGGCTCATCAATACGGGCGACCGCTTGATGGACGAGCTCATCTACGGCGACGACGATCGCTGGTCCGCTGCTGCCGATGGCTCCGGCGTAAGTTTGGCCAAGCTCCGACCCTACACTGCCAATACTCCGGCGGAAAACTGGGCTGCCTCCTCGCAAATCGGGGGGACTCCGGGCGCCCACAATTTCCCGGAAGCCATCAGCGTGCCCGGACTGGTGTTCAATGAATTTCCCCCCGCCACCGAGGCGATTTTCTGGGTTGAACTGATCAACACCGGCCCGTCGATCATCGACCTGACCGACGTCACCATTTCCGCAGATGCCGATCCCTCGCGCGAATACCAGCTACCGGTTGGCCAGCTCGCACCCGGAGGTCTTTTTCTCATCGACGAGCAAATACTCGGCTTCCGACCTGCTGATGGCGAGAAGCTCTTCCTCTACAATGCCGGGAGAACCTCGGTGCTCGACGGCCGACAGGTCACCGGGCGCAACCGTGGACGCGCAAGCGATGGAGAGTGGCTCTATCCCTCGGCTCCGACTCCGGATGAGCCGAACACTTTCGTCTTTAATGAGGACATTGTCATCAGCGAGATCGCCTACAATCCATCGTCTCCACTGCCGGCGACAAACTCCGATAACCAATGGCTCGAAATCGCCAACCGCAGTGCCACCCCGGTGGATCTCACCGGCTGGGACTTCGGCGACGGGATTAGTTTTGAATTCCCTGCTGGCACGATGCTCGCCGGCGGCGAGCATGCCTGTATCGCACGCGACGCGGCAGCATTCACCTCCGCCTTTTCCGGCGCGCGACTACTGGGGGAGTTTGAGGGAAGCTTGTCACGGACCGGCGAGCGCCTGCTGCTGCGCGACGCGGATCATAATCCGGCTGATGAGGTCCGCTATTTCGACAGCGGGCGCTGGCCGGAGGCCGCGGATAGCGGGAGCTCGACGCTTGAACTGCGCGACCTTGATGCCGACAACAACACTGCCGAGTCATGGGCCGCAAGCGACGAGTCCGGGCAGACTTCCTGGGAGACCTATACCTATCGGAGCACTGCCAGTTCGGATGGCGGTCCGACGTTATGGAAGGAGTTCAACATTGGCCTGCTCGATTCCGGCGAGATCCTGCTCGACGACATTAGCGTGATCGAAGATCCGGACGGGGCGGCCAGACAGATGCTCTCAAACACCGACTTTGAAAGCGGCAGCACCGACTGGCGACTACGCGGCAACCACCGCCACAGCGAGGTCATTAACGATCCGGATGACGCCGGCAACAAGGTCCTGCGCCTCGTCGCAAGCAGCGTCACCGAGCACATGCACAACCAACTCGAGACCACGCTGGCGGGCGGACGATCGATCGTCAACGGACGCGAGTACGAGATCTCCTTCCGCGCTCGCTGGGTCACCGGGACGCGCTTGTTCCACACCCGACTCTACTTCTCGCGCTTGGCCCGGGCCAACCTGATCGATCGACCCGAACACGTCGGCACTCCTTCAGCTCCCAATTCAAAAGCGGAAGCAAATATCGGACCAACGGTGAACGACCTGCTCCACTCCCCGGCAGTGCCGGATGCCGGAGAGGCCATCACCGTGACAGCCCGCGCCGACGACCCCGATGGCGTGACCGGCATGACCTTAAGATACTCCGTCAACGGCGCCACCTTCCAAAGCACCCCGATGACCTCCGGAGCGGGGGAGACATATGAGGGAATCATCCCGGGACAGGCCGCTGCCGCGGTCGTGCAGTTTTACCTCGCCGCCAGCGACTCCCTCGGAGCCATTTCGACATTCCCTGCCGACGGTCCCGACTCGCGGGCCTTGATTAAAATCGAGGACGGCCTCGCCGCGACCAACGGCTTGCACAATTTCCGGGTCATCCTCACCAATGCGGATCGCGATCTCATGTATACGAACACCGAGGTCATGAGCAACGACCGCCACCGTGCGACCATCATCGACCGCGAGGAAGAGATTTACTATGACGCGAAAGTTCGACTCAAAGGCAGCCAACGCGCACGCGCCTACCAGCCTCGCGTTGGCTTAAACATGCGCTTCGGCGCCGACCATCCCTACCGCGGAGTTCATCAGTCGATGGCGATCGATCGCTCGGAAGGTGTCGGTTCCGGTCAGTATGAGCTCCTGTTCGACCTCATGATGGCCAACTCCGGCGGAGTCATCAGCCGCTATTATGATCTGGTTCAGATTATCACTCCGACCGGAGCGACCCACACCCGTCCGGCCGTGCTGCAGATGGCACGTTACGACGACGTATTTTTGAACTCCCAGTTTGAAAATGGCTCGGACGGGAATCTCTACGAATACGACTTTGTCTATTATCCGCAAAGCACCGACGGATCAGGAAACAAGGTCCCGCAGGGCGATGGGATTTCCGGGATCTCAATCGCCGACAATGGTGACGACAAGGAGCGCTATCGTTTTTATCTTCTGAAGAAGAACAACCGCGATGCCGACGATTACGGTCCGATCATTTCCTACTGCAAGCAGATGAGCAAATCCGGCGCCGCCTTCAACGAGACCCTCGACGAGGTGGTCGATGTCGATAACTGGTTGCGCGGAATGGCCTACGGGGTCCTCTCCGGAGCGGGCGACAACACCGCGGCCGGCACCGGACACAACGGAATGTACTATGCCCATGTTGACGGGCGCGTGATGTACTTGCCTCACGACATGGATTTTGCCTTCAGCAATACCCGTTCGATCTTCGCCAACGGGGAGTGTCGAAAGTTAGCCAACACTTCTTCGAACCCGGGGAATGCACAGCGCAAGCGCATCTACTTCGGCCACCTGCATGACATCATCTCGACGACCTGGAACGACGGCTATATGGGGATGTGGCAGTCCCACCTTTCACAACTCTCGCCCACCCAGAACTGGATCACTCCGAACAGCGGGACCTACAGCATCGGGGCGCGAGCGGCCAATGTTTTGTCCCAGATCAACGGTCAGATTCCGGAACTCGCCTTCGGCATTACCACTCCCTCGCCACTCAGCGTGAACGAGAGCACGGCCACCGTTTCCGGTAATGGCTGGGTGAACGTGCACGAGATCCGCATTGTCGGGGCTCCCGAACCACTCGAAGTCACTTGGACCGATGGTGACTCATGGCAGGTGGTGTTGCCCGCGACCCCCGGCTCGCACACCTACACGCTTCAGGCCTTCGATTTTTCCGGAGTGGTCATCGGTGGCGAAACGATCACCATCATTAACAACGGAACCACCGAACCGGCAGCCAGCGCCAACCTCGCCGTCTCGGAGCTCATGTATCATCCGGCCGATCCGACTCCGGCTGAAATCAGCGCAGGCTTTATCGACGCCGAGCTTTTCGAGTTCATCGAATTGACCAACATCGGATCATTGAATGTCGATCTCTCCGGGGTCCGCTTCACCGAAGGGATTGTCTTTGATCTCCCGGACCTAACGATCGCCCCGGGCGAGCGGGTGGTGATCGCGCGCGACCGCGCCGCCTTCCTGAGTCGACATCCCGGAGCCGCGGCATTCCTGCTGGACGGTGAATACTACGGTCCCGGCAATACCAACAAACTCTCCAACGGCGGCGAGGAACTTGCGATCTCCAGCTCCTTGGGCTCGGACATTCGGCGCTTCACTTACGATAACAATCTCCCCTGGGCCACTGCTCCCGATGGCAGCGGGGCAAGTTTGGTCCTGATCGCGCCGGAATCCAACCCCGATCATGGACTGGCGATGAGTTGGCGATCGAGTCCCCACTCCGGCGGTAACCCGGGTTCCAGCGAATCGCTCACATTTACCGGAAATCCCGATGAAGACCTGGACGGCGATGGTCTGTCCGCTTTTTTTGAACATGCCTTGGGGACCTCCGATTCCGATCCGAAGGATGCCTACGGCAACATCTTTCTCCTCCCGAGTCCCGGCGGCAATACGGTGGAATTCACCTTCGTCAAGGCTCTGGCCGCAGACGACGTGGTCTACACCATCCAAACAACATCGAATCTCGTGACCTGGTCCAACGAAAGCGGCCCCTCCGCGACCCTTGTCGAGTCCCTCCCCGGACTATCCGGCAGGATCACCCAAACATGGCAGATCGATCTTCCTCCCGCAGCAGAACGATATTTCGTTCGCCTCTTGGTTTCCGTCCGAGAATAGGGGAGGCTTTCCATCACTGCGTAGTGGAGTATGGTCTGGAGCGAGGAGAATCGACCGTCGGGCGAATCAACACATGCAAAATAATACTGTAATTTCGATGAGTTTGATCACCCATATCTGCGCTGCCGTGCTCTCTGTATTCGCGGTCGTGGGAACTCTTTCTGCTGCTGACTCTCAAACCGAACATCCAATCTTGGTCGAGGCCGAGGGATTCACCGACACCGGGGGCTGGGTCATTGATCCTCAGTTCATGGATCTCATGGGCTCGCCTTACTTGCTTGCCCATGGTCTTGGCGTCCCGGTCAAAGACGCCAAAACAGAGATCGTCATCCCGAAGGCTGAGAGCTACCGGGTTTGGGTTCGGACCAAGGACTGGGTCGCGCAGTGGCAGGCCCCCGGCACGCCGGGACGTTTTCAAGTCGTCATCAACGGAACTCCTCTCGAGACCACTTTCGGAACCGTTGGAGCGCAGTGGCATTGGCAGGATGGTGGCAAGATTGATTTGGCCAAAGGGAAACTCAACCTCGCGCTCCACGACCTGACCGGATTCGAAGGGCGTTGCGATGCCATCCTATTCTCAAGTGATCCTGCTTTCGTTCCGCCCAACACCGATCCGGAAATGTGGGCTTTCCGCCGTCTCTGTCTTGGCCTTCCCGATCAACCGGAGCGGGCGGGCGAGTATGACCTTGTGGTAACCGGAGGGGGCATCGCGGGCACTTGCGCTGCTGTCACCGCCGCACGACTCGGCTTGAAAGTTGCCCTCATTCAGGATCGGCCGGTCTTGGGCGGTAATAACAGTTCGGAGGTCCGCGTCTGGATGCAGGGAGCGCGCAGCAAGGAACCCTGGCCTCGCGTCGGAGATGTGGTCGCCGAGCTGGAAGCTGACCACCGCGCCCACTATGGCCCGACAAATACGGCCGAGCTCTACGAGGACGATAAGAAACTCGCCGTCGTTAAAGGGGAACCCAATATCACACTCTTTCTCGAACACCGGGGCAATGGGGTCGAGATGGACGGCAAGCGTATCCGGGCCGTGCTCGCCACGGAGATTCGTACCGGCAGACGGGTCCGCATCGGTGGACGCTGGTTCGCCGACTGCACGGGGGATGCCTGTATTGGAGCCCTCGCCGGAGCCGACTTCGACCTGCAGGAGAAGAACAAGATGGGGCCGTGCAATTTGTGGAATGTCTGCGAGTGCAAGGACACGAATCCCATCAACACCGGGACTACGGAATCGACCGAGGATGTCGTCTTTCCACGCTGCCCGTGGGCGCTCGACCTTTCCGATAAGCCCTTTCCCGGTCGAGACAAGCTCAAGCCCGATCCGAACCAGCTCGGCGGCTGGTATTGGGAGAGTGGCTTCGACCGCGATCCGATCAAGGAGATGGAATACGTCCGCGATTGGAACTTTCGCGCGATGTATGGTGCCTGGGATGCGCTCAAGAATGTCGACAAGGTGCTGCCCAAGCACCAACTCAACTGGTCCGCCTACATTCTGGGTAAACGCGAATCGCGTCGTCTGCTTGGTGATGTGATTCTCAACGTGGATGATCTCAATGAAGACCGAAAATTTCCTGACGGCAGTGCACCCACCGGCTGGGACAACGACATTCACGTTGCCAGTCCAAAGTATAACAAGGGCTTCGAGGGAGACGCCTTCATCTCAGACGCCAAACACGGGTATTTTCCAGCCTTCAAGGATAACAAGTCGTTCTGGATTCCCTACCGCAGCCTTTATTCCCGGAACATCGAGAACCTCTTCATGGCCGGGCGGTGCATCAGCGTGACCCACGATGCACTTGGGGCGGTGAGAGTGATGCGCACCTGTGGCACGCAGGGTGAAATTGTTGGGATGGCCGCAAGCGTTTGCAAGGAATTCGAGGCCAACCCACGCGGCGTTTACGAATCGCACCTCGCCGATCTCCGGACGCGGATGCGTAATGGTGTCGGCAAAGTCGACGGTTCGACCATCCCGTATTCGAACCAAGGGGAGCACGGAGTCAGTCTTCGCCAAGTCGCCCTGGTCCAGCCGAAGTGGCTCGAGCGGGCCGGCAAAAATCTCGCCCGCCTGGCCAGGGTGAACACCAGTCTTCCAACAGGTCCCGACGGTATCGATCGGACGGTCCTCCTCAACGATGGCAATGGCAAGATTGAGGACGGCAGTGCCCGCTGGCTGGGGAAGGGGAAGATGCCTCATGTCATCGAATACCGGTGGGACAAAGAGGTCGAGCTTGGTGCGGCCCGGATGATTTCAGGCAGGTTCAACGGCGCCCGGGTTCTCAACCCGGTCAGCGATTTCAAGATCCAGTATCTCGATGGAGAGAGCTGGAAGGATGTTCTTCCGGCAGTTCAGGAGAACGAAAACCCGGCCTGGTCCGCAACCTTCGAGCCGGTGGTGACCAAGCACCTTCGCTTCGTCATCACCGGGACTCCGCATCAGATCTCCCGCGTGTGGGAGATCGAATTCTACCAGCCGATGAAGGCAGAAAAAGAATGAGCGAAGGGAGCGAGGAGAGGGTCAGGCCATCTATAAAGGTGATCATTTCCCTTGCCGCTGGCCAGCCAACGACAAGAGAAGTCGGATTAAACAACTTTCGCAGGCAATCCAACCGAGACGGCGGCTTCCCCAATGAAGCCGCCGTCTCGCCTGCACCCGCTGTCCTGACGCCTGTTTTTCCCCGTGCAGGTAAGTTGACCACCAACCCTGCGTGAAAAGCCCCGATGGACGCCGGGATCAGAAAAGCAATTTCCTGGCAATCAATAGGCTTGAAGAAATCTGCGATCCCCAGTCAAATTGGATCAACGAACGGGATTTGCCCCTTCCTGCTCTGTAGCCTCTCCAGCCTCGCCTGATAAGTGCTGAGGGAAGCCGGGTCGGAAAAGCAATTTCCTAGTATTCAATTTCGCAATTATGAAAATTATCTCCGCCGAAGAGGTCCACTCCGCCCTAAGTTACCCCGCCCTTGTCGATGCTCTTCAAGAGGCATACTCTGGCAAGTTCAGCATGCCGCCGAGGCAGGTGTTTCTACTCGATCAGGAAGGTGGCAAGAACGATGCCTTCGCCGTGCTGCCTTCGTGGAGCGACGAGTTCATCGGTGTGAAGTCCTTCACCTATTTCCCCGAAGCGGCGGCACCTTACAAGTCGCTCTATTCGAAGATCATGCTCTTTGACCGGGAACATGGGGAGCCACTCGCCTTGGTCGATGGGACGACCGTTACCTTCTGGCGTACGGCTGGCATCTCCGGCCTCGCAACACGTCTGCTCGCACGGGAGGATGCGAGTTCCCTGCTCGTACTAGGCACCGGGAATCTTTCCCCCTACATGATCCTTGCGAATGCCAGTGTGCGCCCATTGAAGAGGGTCATGGTCTGGGGGCGCAGTCCGGAGAAAGCGGAAGCCGTGATTGCGAAAGTTTCTGCGCAGCTGCCGGATATCGAGTTCTCCGTGGTCGAGGATCGCAAGGCGGCTTGTGCCGAGGCGGACATTGTCGTCGCCGCGACGGGATCGCATGAGCCGGTCGTTCTCGGCGACTGGATCAAGCCCGGGACCCACACTGACTTTATCGGCAACCATCACGCGACCAAGCGCGAGTGCGACACCGCCCTGATCACCAAATCCAAGGTCTATGCGGACAGCTACATCAACGCGATGAAGGAAGCCGGAGAGATCTTAGTGCCGATCGAGGAAGGAGTATTCACGAAAGAAGACATCGTCGCTGAACTTGCTGAAATGTGTGCCGGCACGGCGACCTTGCGGGAGAACGACGACGAGATCACCTTGTTCAAATCCGTTGGGATGGCGATGAGCGATCTCGTTGGCGCCGGTCTCGCCTACAAGAAGACCGTGGAGTAGTCGGAAAACTGGAGTGTTGGCCGTCCCACCCGCCTGAAACCCGGACTGAAAAGTCCGGGCTACAGCTCGGGATCCGGGCCTAGGAAGGCCGCGTCGCGACGGAGTCCCGGATGATCTTGAGCGCTTCTTCACGCTGTTCGCCGACCAGCGGCATGCGCGGAGCTCGGACGGTCTCGGTCCCGTAGCCCATCTCGGCACAGGCAAGTTTGATATACTGGACGAGTTTCGGGTGCGAGTCGAAGTGCAGCATCGGCATATACCAGCGGTAGATATCGAGGCCGCGTTTCCAGTCGCCGGCCATCGCCGCGTCCCACATCAGACGGTTCTCGCGAGGGAAGGCGTCGACCAGTCCGGAAATCCACCCGACGCAGCCGAGCATGATACTCTCCAGCGCGACGTCATCGAGGCCGGAGAAGATCAGGTAGCGGTCGCCGAGTTTGTTGAACAGGTCGGTGATACGTCGTGTGTCGCCAGCCGCCTCTTTGATGCAGACGATGGTCTCGACATCGGCGAGGTCCTCGAACATCTCGGGAGTGATGTCGACGCGGTAGACCGGTGGGTTGTTGTAACACATGATCGGCAGGTCGGTCGCTGCGGCCACAGTGCGAAAGTGGTTCACCGTCTCGCGCCGGTCGGAGTTGTAGACCATCCCCGGCATCAGCATAAATCCGTCGACCCCTGCCCGCGCTGCGGCTCTTGCCGTCTCGCACGCGCCGGCCGTGGTGAACTCGGCGATGCCGTTAAGGAGGGGGACGCTGTCGCCGCAGACCTCTTTGGCCGCTTTCAAAACTTTCACCTTCTCGTCGAGCGAGAGCGAGCAGTTCTCGCCGATGGTGCCGAGCATGATCAGGCCGTGGATTCCTTCGTCGAGCAATGCTTCGACATGCTTTTGGGTCGAGCTCAGGTCGAGGCTGAAATCATCGTGGAACTGGGTGGGGACGGCGGGGTAGACTCCGTGCCAATCAACTTTTAAAGACATGGCGGTAACTCTGCGAACTCTGGCGACGAAATGCAATCCATAGGTTTCAGCAGCGGAGCTCTTTTGAGATTGCCGGGGATCGTGATACAAGAGACCGGCGAGCTGATGGTGATTTCTCCAACCCGGTCAGACAGGATCCGGACTGCCCATCATCGCCCGGCCCGTGTGGAATGGAACGAGGAAGTCCGCTGCACGACCACCTGCCCGGAGGGGATGGGAATGGCAAACTCCGGCATCACCGTTCTGCCCTCCCCAGCCGGTCGAAAGTATTTCTTCGATAGGCATCTGGCGTCATGCCCTTCGCCGCCTTGAATTGTTTTGTGAAATAGCTGTGATCATAGTAGCCGACTTCATGGGCGATGGTGGCAATCGTTTCCACTCCCTCAATGAGCATCCGTGATGCGGCATCCAGACGGAGTTGGTTCACATATTTGAGAGGTGTGATTTTGAAGAGCTTCTTGAAGCTCCTCTCGAATTGACTGACCGAAAGGTGGGTCAGCTCCGCCAATTGGCCAACACTGATTGGCTCATGGTAGTGCTCACTGACAAAGTCAATTGCGCCCGCCATCTGCCTGTAAGGCCCAAGGAGTGACCCCGACTGCCGACAGTCGCGCATCAGGCCAGCCAGACCGACAAGCTTCCCATCGTGATCGAACAAGGGGAACTTGCTCGAAAGGTACCATTCCATCACGCCACTGGCATTCGGCACCAGCCAGATACGGTTTGTGATCGCGCGCTGTCGCCGGAAGACGGCACGATCTTCCTCGCGGTATTTATCCGCCATGGTCCGCTCAAAGATCGAGTAATCACTGGTGCCAATAATATCGGCTTCCCTCGCCACTCCCAATTTATTGAGCAGGGCATGATTGCACATGGTAAACAGGAAGTCCCGATCCTTGACGAAAAAATACAAATCCGGCGTATTCGCGAACATGTCTGCAAGGATTCTCGCGGAATCCAACCGACTGAGGAACTCTGGCTCGGAATCGGACATGCCGAATTTCTACCACTATTGAGTCAGGATGTCCAATATGAGAGCCCAAATACTGACGTATAGTCTGGATTCACATGAATTGCCGCTATCTGATAATCTACAATCTGGCCTTGTTCCTGAGCACCCCCTCCGTGCTGGCCGGAGAGCTGGAGTTCAATCGCGACATTCGCCCGATTCTCTCGGACAAATGTTTTCACTGCCACGGTCCTGACAAGAAGACCCGTGAGGCCAAGCTGAGGCTCGATACCCGTGAGGGGGCGCTTCAGATGGATGCCATCGTCCCCGGCAACCTGGAAGACAGCGAGGTCGTTTACCGAATCATGACGGATGATGAGGACGATCACATGCCACCCGCGGACAGCCACCTGAGCCTGAACAAGCAGGAAATTGAAACTCTCAAGCAATGGATTAAGGACGGCGCCGAGTACCAGAGCCATTGGGCATTCAGTCCGGTCGTTTCCACCATTAAGGAACCGATGCGTGATATCATCGATACTCAAATCGGAAAACGCCTCCAGGAAGAGCAACTTGAGCCATCAGCAACAGCCCCCCGTGAAGCACTCATTCGCCGCCTCTCCCTCGACCTGCGTGGCATACCACCAACTCTTGAGGAGATCGACACCTTCCTCGCCGACCAATCCGCACTCGCCTGGGAAAGCCTGGTGGATCGGATGCTCTCATCCCCCCAGAGTGCCGAGCCTGTCTCTTATACACATCTCCGAGCCCACGAGACCGAGGCTGATCTCGT
>CAJXVQ010000125.1 GCA_913060685.1 uncultured Verrucomicrobiales bacterium | reverse complement strand
CGAGATCAGCCTCGGTCTCGTGGGCTCGGAGATGTGTATAAGAGACAGCCCTGCTAGTTGATGAGGCGATTGCTGCGGAGTTCTTACCGATGGTTGCTGCGGCACTCGTGGCGAAGGGCGTTGAACTCAGGGGCGATGAGGCGACTCGAGCCATCATTGAGACCGTGGCCGCGACCGAAGAAGACTGGAGCACCGAGTATCTTGATTATATTTTAGCCGTGAAAGTGGTGCCTTCGATGCAGGCTGCCATTGATCACATCAATGAGTATAGCTCACAACACACCGAAGTGATTGTGACTAAGAACGTCGAGGCTGCGGAAGCGTTCATGGCACAGATTGATTCGGCCTGTGTCTTCCATAATGTTTCGACACGATTCAGCGATGGAGAAGAGTTCGGCTTCGGTGCGGAGATCGGAATTTCTACCGATAAGCTGCACGCCCGTGGCCCGATGGGGTTACGGGAATTGACCTCTTACCAGTATCGGGTGCGAGGTGAGGGTCAGTTGAAAGCCCAGTGAATAGGCGATGAACGAGTTGCCTGCGAAAAAGCCAAGACCGGAGTGGAGCTATCGGGTCCTGCTTTCTACTGATCTGGTTCATGTCTAGTCGAGCTTCGTGAGGTAGACGTCTTTGTTGGAAGCTGAAAATTCAGTCTTTAAGGTGACGGTGAGATTTGAGAGATCTACGAGGTGTGGTTTGGCAAAGGTCCATTCTCTCGTTTTACCATCATGCGGAAATCCAAGGAGGAGGTGAAGCGCGTCTTCGGTGACCTTGGTGTTCGTCTCTGAGGGTTCGTAGTAGAAAGTTCGGAAGCTGGACTTAATGGATTTGGCTTCGAAGAGTTTGGGGTCGAGGTAGGCCACGGTTCCAGTTGGGAGATGCTCGACCCGGAGGTCGGGGTAGCCGGAGCGTTGGGTCTTGCCGTCTTTTGTTTTTGGAGAGGCGCAGGAGAAGTCGGGATGGGAGTCGATTTCTGTTCGCAAGGCGTTTTCGAAGAGGGCTGAGACTTCATTGATACGGCGTTTTTCACGGGCGGGAGAATCGAGCTGGCTCATCAATTTACTGACTTTGAGACCGGCTTCCTCGATGGCTGCGAGGAGAGGCGCGTGGCTTGAGTCGGACTTGAGGATTTTCACGCCGCAGGTTTTGTCGATGACGTTGGAGAAGATGAATTCGTTTCCGGTCACGGAACTGAGGCCCGCCAAGGTGACTTCTTCATGAGCAGTTTTTGGTTCTGCGATCGTTGGCCGTAAAAGATACCCAAATAGAGCTCCGATGGCCAAGGTGAGGGTGGGAAGGATGAACTTCATTGGAATTAGCCTACAAAAAAAGCCCGCATCAGGCGATGCGGGCTTTTTGAAAAGAAGGGAAGGCCTCTAGACCATGGACTCGATGAGCTTCTCAAGCTTCACGATGTCAGCGGAGAAGGCGCGGATGCCTTGGGCCGTTTTCTCGGTCGCCATGGCATCTTCGTTGAACTCAAAGCGGAAGGCTTTTTCGTCGTAGGAAATCTTGTCGAGATGGCAGTCAGGAGCGTCGGCATTGAGCTTTTGCTCAAGGGGACCTTCGGCATTTTGAAGCTGCTCAAGAAGTCCCGGAGAAATCGTGAGGAGGTCACACCCGGCGAGCGAAGTGATTTGGCCGACGTTACGGAAGGATGCTCCCATGACTTCGGTTTTGTAACCGTGCTTCTTGTAGTAATTGTAGATCTTGGCGACGGACTGAACGCCGGGGTCTTCATCACCCACGTAGTCGGTGTTATTCTCCTTCTTAAACCAATCGTAGATACGACCGACGAAAGGTGAGATGAGTTGGACGTTTGCTTCGGCACAAGCGACGGCTTGAGCGAAGGCGAAGAGGAGGGTGAGGTTGCAATGAATCCCTTCCTTCTCGAGTTCTTCGGCAGCTTTGATGCCCTCCCATGTGGAAGCGATCTTGATGAGAATACGATCTTTGGAAATTCCCTCGGCATCGTAGGCTGCGATGAGTTGCTTGGCTTTGGCGATGGTGGCGACCTTATCAAAGGAAAGGCGGGCGTCGACTTCGGTGGAAACGCGACCGGGAACGATTTTAAGAATCTCGACACCAAAGAGAATCAGGACGCGGTCCATGATGGCTTCGACCAACCCGGCTCCGGAGAGACCGGAGTCTTTATTTTCCGCGACCGCCTTTTCAACGATGGATTTATACTCGGGCTTGCTGGCAGCCTGGAGGATGAGAGAAGGGTTGGTGGTGGCGTCCTGCGGCTGGTATTCCTGCATTGAAGCGAAATCTCCGGTGTCGGCGACGACGGTGGTGAAGTCCTTCAGGCTATCAAGTTGAGATGACATAACAGACTTGGAATGCCCTTGGAACAGCGCGGAAGCAAGACTTTCTTGCAGTTGGGGGCATGAGTGATGCGCATGGGAATGGCAAAGAGAGCGATTTGAAAACAATCGCTCGGGGGTTGAAAATGGGGCTCTGGTGTGGGAGAAGCAGGGGTGAGTAATCCATTCCGCGAGGATCTAGTTTCCCGCAATCTTGCCGAGGCATGTAGTGTTGTTATTTTCGGAGCGACCGGTGATTTGACCCACCGTAAACTCATTCCCGCTCTTTATAACCTGGCGGTCGATGGTGAGTTGCCGGCCGGAGTCCGGATTCTCGGGTTTGCGAGGCGGGACTGGAGCGATGAGTTCTTCCGCGAAGGGCTTGAGAAATTGAATAAGGAGGTTTCGCGGACCGGGCATGACGATGAAATCTGGGCGAGTCTCGCCGGGAATATTGAGTATCACCAGAGCGAGTTTCAGGATGAGGACGGGTATCGTCGCCTTGCTGAAAAGCTTGATGAGATTGATCGTGAGCGTGGCGGGAAGGGGAATCGGCTCTTCTACATTGCGAGTGCGCCGGAGTATTTCGACGACATTTTGCTGAATCTTAAGAAGGCGGGCCTCAGTCAGGACCGACCGGACTGTGGGAGTTGCTGGTCAAGGGTGATTGTGGAGAAGCCCTTCGGGACGACATTGGCGACGGCCCAGCATTTGAATGAGGTGGTCAACGGAACTTTCCAGGAGAAAGAGACCTACCGGATTGATCACTACCTCGGAAAGGAGACCGCGCAGAACATCATGGTGTTGCGGTTTGCGAACGCGATTTTTGAACCGATGTGGAATAAAGAACACATTGATCATGTGCAGATTACTTGTGCGGAACATCTGGGCATGGAAGGAGGACGCGGGGGCTATTATGATAAGGCGGGTGCCTTGCGCGACATGGTGCAAAACCACCTTTTGCAGCTGCTCAGTCTGGTGGCAATGGAGCCGCCGACCGACCTTTCCGCAGATGGCGTGCGCGATGAGAAGGTAAAAGTGATTCGTTCGCTGAGACAGTGGGATACTCCCGAACTGGTCGCGGAGAATGTCATTCGTGGTCAGTATGTCGCGGGAAATGTCAATGGCGACGAAGTTCCGGGGTATCGCGAGGAGGACCGGGTCGATCCTGAATCCGAGACGGAAGCCTACGTGGCGCTGCGTTGCATGATCGATACCTGGCGTTGGAGCGGAGTGCCATTCTATGTGCGCATGGGGAAAAGGCTCCCGAAGAAGGCGACTGAGATTTCCATTCACTTTAAGGAGACTCCGAGTGTTCTTTTCAATGCCACGCCCGGCGGAGTGCCGTCGGGAAATGTTCTGGTGATGCGCATTCAACCCGATGAGGGGATTTCGCTGATGATGAATTCCAAGCTGCCCGGAACGACCCTGCGGATGGAGCCTGTGAAGATGGATTTCCACTATGCGAGTAGCTTTGGAAAGAGTAGTCCGGAGGCTTACGAGAGGCTCTTGCTGGATGCGATGGCGGGGGATGCGACCTTGTTTGCGCGACGCGATGAGGTTGAGGAAGCGTGGCGCTTTATTGATAAGATCCACAATGCCTGGGAGGAGAAGGGCAAGAAGATCCCGATTGCTGAGTTCCCGGCCGGATCCTGGGGGCCACGGGAAGCGGATGAATTGCTCGCCAGAGACGGGCGCACCTGGAGGAGACTTTAAAGATGAGCGCAGTAATTTCCACCGAAGGTCTGGGCATGCCGGTTGAGGTCGGTGCCATCGACGGCCAACTCAAGAAGCTTTGGGAAGCCGATGAGGCGAGCACGAATGCTTCTTTGATGAACTTCCTCGTTTACACCGAGGATCCAAGTCGGCTGCAGAGAAATTCAGAGACCATCCAAGAACTGACCCGGGAGCATGCCTGCCGGGCGGTGCTCATTGCGATGGATCGTGAGGCGAGTGAAGCCAAGGTCGAGGCGTGGATCACCGCGCATTGCCACCTCGCTCACGGTAAAAAATCGATCTGCTCGGAGCAGATTTCTTTCTTGCTCCATGGAAAATCGCTCGGGCGGCTTCGGAATACCGTGTTTGCCCACCTTAATAGCGACTTGCCGTTGGTGTTTTGGTGGCAGGGCGAGTTGTCGGATCTTTTCGAAGAGCGACTCTATCGACTGCTGAACCGTCTGATTTTTGACAGTTCGACCTGGAGCGACCCCAAGACGGGCTTTTGCCGATTGATCGAGGCCCGGGAGGATACCAAGGGGCAAATGGTGACTCAGGATCTTTCGTGGACTCGGAGTTATTTTTATCGTCTGGCCGTGGCCCGGCTTTTTGATGACCCGATGGCTCAGAAGTCGTTTCCAGACATCGAAACTGTCCGGGTGAAGGCCCAGTCGGAACATCGAACAGGTGCTTTGCTGATGGCAGCGTGGGTCATCAGACGCTCAGGATGGAAAGTGCAAAGTCGTCAGGGGAATCACTGGAAGCTCCAATCAAAGGAGGGGAAGGAGATTACCCTTGAATTGATTTGGGATGAGGAAGGTGCTCCAATCGCGGAGCTTCTGATTGCGGCTCCCGACTGTTCGGTCAGGATTTCCAGGGAGGCGGGGAATCGCCACCTTTGCCAGTCGATTTGCGCCAATGACCACTGCGTTGATTTTAGTGGTCCAGCTGATTCAGATCAGCCCGAAGGCTTGGTGGCGAGCCAGCTCTCGCGTGGAGGGAAGAACTCGTTGTTTTTGCAAGTTTTGCCCCAGTTTATGGAGCTTCTCGAAAGCGGGAATTAAAAAAGTGATGGGAATAGGGTCGTTTTCTATTGCCAAGACCGGTTGGGGAGCTTATTACCCGCGCGCAGCAAAAATGCATGGCTTATTAGCTCAGTTGGTAGAGCAGGGGATTGAAAATCCCTGTGTCCCTGGTTCGATTCCGGGATGAGCCACCACTTTTTTCTAAAGCCCTGTGATGTGAAACATCACAGGGCTTTTTTGTGTTCTGATCGGAAATGAGGAAGATCTGTGACCTTGAATTCTTCCAGAAGAGTTGATATTTGAGGGTCTGTGAGAATTTTGCTTTGCATTTGGCTGCTGACCACCATTTGTGGCCAGTCAGACGATCGCATTTGGTGGTCCATGAAGGATCTCAAGAGACCGGCTTTCCCCGGGGGAACCGAAGAAGAAAACCCGGTCGATCGATTTGTCCGGGCCAAGCAGCGTGAGTTCGGCTTACAGGCGAAGGGCAGGGCGGATCGCAGGACTTTGGCGAGGCGTCTGGCCTTCAATCTCCGGGGGATGCCGATGCCCCTTGAGCGGGTCGAAGCATTTGTGCGTGATGAACGACCGGAGGCATACCGTGAGTTGGTCGATGAGCTTTTGGCTTCACCCAGATATGGCGAGCGATGGGCGCGGTATTGGATGGACATCGTGCATTTTGGAGAGACCCATGGTTACGACAAGGATCAGCCGAGAGAGAATGCCTGGCGCTACCGCGACTACCTCATTCGGGCTTTCAACGAAGACAAGCGATACGATCGTTTTGTGAAGGAGCAGCTCGCGGGAGATGTTCTTTGGCCGGGGACTGAAGATGGTTGGGTGGCACCTGGTTTTTTGTCGTCCGGGCCATGGGATTTGATTGGGCACATGGAGGTTCCGGAAAGCAAGACCGATGGCAAGGTGGCCCGGCACTTGGACCGGGATGACATGGTGATGGTGACGATGAATGCCTTTTGTTCA
Source organism: uncultured Verrucomicrobiales bacterium (assembly GCA_913060685.1). Lineage (GTDB taxonomy): Bacteria > Verrucomicrobiota > Verrucomicrobiia > Verrucomicrobiales > Akkermansiaceae > SW10. The sequence continues at coordinate 7,989 of CAJXVQ010000125.1, read as the reverse complement.
CTGACGGTCCAATGCGCCCAGTGCCACGATCACAAGGTCGATCCGGTCTCGATGAAGGATTACTATTCTCTGCAGGCGGTCTTTGCCGCCCTTGATCGGGCGGATCGGGAGTATGATCTTAATCCGGTCGTTGCGGAAAAGCGAAAGGGTCTCGAGCGGCAAGTTCTGGATCTGGATGTGCAGATCAAAGGCTTGTCCGAACTCGTGGATGGCGCGAAGACGGAAGAGATCCGCGGCTTGGAAACCAAGATTGCCAGTGAAGATAAGGGGCGTTCAGGTCGCTACGGATATCACAGCCAGGTTGCGGGTTCGCAGAACGAAGTGAAGTGGGTGCAGCTCGATCTGGGCAAGGTTACCAAGATCGATGAAGTCAGGATCTTTGGGGCCGATGAATATGGCTTTCAGGATTTTGGCTTTCCGCATCGATTTAGAGTGGAGGTTTCAGAAATTGCAGACTTTGCGGAAAAGGAAGTGATTGGTGATTTTACTCGGGAGGATTTTGCACGACCGGGGGCTGAAGCGGTTGTCGTAAATGGGCGTGACGTGGCTGGTCGTTTTGTGAGAGTGGTGGCGACGAAACTTTGGAGCCGCAGGCATGCCGGGCAGGCGCCAAGTGCTGATTGGATTTTTGCGCTATCGGAACTGGAAGTCATCTCGAGTGGTCGGGAGAGGAAGGGCGTTGCGGTGACGGCGCTTGACTCAATCGAAGCGATACCGCGTTGGGGGAAAGCAAACCTCAGCGACGGATTGACCGGGACCGGAGTGAAACCTGTTGGAGCGGGAGACCGAGAACGTTTGCAAAAATTGCTGGAGGCAGTGGCGGGCGATTCATTGAAAGAGAAGAAAAATTGTGAGCAGCAATTGATAGAGGTTAGAAAGAAAATTCAGGGGTTGCCGAAACCGCAAAAAGCCTACGTCGGGATGGTGCACCATGGGAGTGGGAATTTTAATGGTCGTGGCGGAGTAGGCGGCACTCCTCGTGAGATTCGAATACTAAATCGAGGGGAGGTGACCCAGCCGGGAGAAGTGGTTGAAGCAGGGACTGTCCCTGGGATCGCTCCGGGCGAGGTGATTTTTCAATTGAAGAAGAATCACCCGGAGGGTGATCGACGTGTCGCGCTGGCACAATGGATCGTCCACCCGGAGAACAAGTTGACGTGGCGTAGCATTGTGAATCGGGTTTGGCAGTCTCACTTTGGACAAGGGCTGGTGGAAACCGCGAATGATTTTGGACAAATTGGGGAGAAGCCTTCTCACCCGAAATTACTCGACTGGCTGGCGGTGGAGTTTCGAGATGGGGGTGGCTCGCTGAAGGATCTGCATCGGCTGATTCTTAATAGTCAAACTTATCAGCAGAGCGTCGGTGACAATCCGGCGAACCGCGAGATCGACGCTTCAAACCGATACCTTTGGCGGCAAAACCGGAGGCGGCTGGAGGCCGAGGCGATCAGAGATACCGTACTGTGGGTCGCCGGGAAGATGAACTTCGAGATGGGAGGGCCCTCGTTTCGGGACTTCGTGATCGAGAAGCCGCAGCATTCTCCGCATTATCAATATCACTTGGCGAATCCGGATGATCCTGAAACCCACCGGCGCTCGGTTTATCGTTTTTTGGTTCGGTCCCAACCGCAGCCCTTGATGGAGGGATTGGACTGTGCGGACCCCTCTCTTTTGGTGGATCGGCGAGGTGAAACGACGACCTCGCTACAGGCTCTCGCTCTCTTGAATAACCCACTGATGGTTCGGATGGCGGAGCACTTTGCGGAGAGGATTGGGGATGGTAAAGATGTCGTGGAAAGCGGTATCCGGATGGCTCTTGGAAGGGATCCGACGGAAGAAGAGCGAAAACTTTTAGGGGGATATTCCCGTGATCACGGAGTGGCGGCGATGTGTCGGGTGATCTTTAATCTCAGCGAATTTAGTTATGTCGAATGAGTTGAAATCGCGTCGGGATTTTCTGAACCAATCCGGAGGCGGGCTTGGTGGAATCGCACTGGCCTCGATGCTTGGAGAGAATCTACAGGCCAAGGGGGTGCTCGGTGAAGCTCATCATCGACCGCGTGCCAAGCGAGTGATTCAGCTCTTTATGGCGGGTGCGGCCAGTCATCTTGATCTCTTCGATTTTAAGCCGGAGTTGGTGAAGAGGCATGGTGAAAAGTCGGATTTTGGTGAACACGTCGAGGCCTTCCAAAATGGACTCGGTCCTTGGAAGAAGCCGGTTTGGGAATTTTCGCGTCACGGTGGTTGCGGGAAGCTTTTGGGCGAAACGGTGTCGCCCCTGGGTGAAGTGGTGGATGAGATGGCGTTTGTGCACAATATGATCGGGAGGACCGGCGTGCACAGTCAGGCGACCTATCTGCAAGCGACGGGTTTTGATCGACCGGGTTTCCCGGGCATGGGTTCATGGGTGAGTTATGGGCTGGGGAGTATGAATCAAAACCTGCCGACCTTTGTGGTGCTTCCAGATCACCGCGGCTTTGCCTCAAACGGACCGAAGAACTGGGGGTCGGCTTTCCTTCCCGCCGTTCATCAAGGAACGATCATTCGACCAGGAACTCCCGAACCGGTGACTCATTTGTATCCCCCAAAAAGTGCACGATTTCTGACTCCGGCGGCAGAAGAAGCGGCGGGGAATTTGTTAGAAAAACTCAATGGGACGTATGCCTCGGAGCGGGGTGGTGATTCACGATTGGAGGCCAGAATTCGAAGCTATGAGTTAGCGGCCCGAATGCAGATGGCGGCACCTGAGGCTTTGGATATTTCGAAGGAGCCAGCCTATATCCGCGAGATGTATGGACTGGCACCTGATGGGACCCGATGGCCGAAGGAGATCAACTGGAAGGAAGAGGCTGACTACTTTGGGAGGAAGTGCTTGTCGGCTCGCCGTCTCTTGGAAAGAGGGGTGAAGTTTGTGCAGATCTGGTCGGGTAATGACAACGGTTTCCCCAGGAGGAATTGGGATAGCCATGAGGATATAGAGAGAGACCACGGCCCCTTATCGAGGGGGATGGCCATTGGGGCGGCCGCTTTGATTCAGGATCTTAAGCAAAGGGGAATGTTGGAGGATACGCTCATTTTATGGACGACGGAATTTGGTCGAATGCCCTCGACCCAGGGGAGCAAGGGGAGGGATCATAATCCCTTTGTCTTCACGAACTGGCTGGCAGGTGGCGGAATCAAGGGCGGGGTGACTTGCGGGGAAAGCGATGAATTTGGATACAAGCCGGCGGATCGGAAAAATCCCACGGAAGTTTATGATATTCATGCAACCATTTTACATCTTTTGGGAATTGATCATGAGGCGCTGACTTTTCGAAAAGACAGCATCGACCGCAGGCTCACCGATGTGCATGGCCGGGTCATCAAGGGGATTATCGGGTAAACCCGGCAATCAAGGGCTGAGGCGGTCGAGAGCCCACGTGTCGCCATCAGCGAGGTAGCGGAGCCGATCATGAAGGCGGCCTTGGCGGCCTTGCCAGAACTCGAGATAGGTGGGAGTGAGTTCATAGCCACCCCAGAAATCCGGGCAGGGAACTTCGGATCCTTCGGGGAACTTTTCCATTAAAACGGCTTCACGTTCGGCGAGAGTGGCACGTTGATCGATAACATCCGACTGCTGCGCGGAGACCCAGGCTCCGATGCGTGAACTATATGGGCGGAGATTAAAATAGTCTTTGGACGCCTGACGGGAGGTTTTTTGGACGGTGCCCCGCACGCAGATCTGGCGCTCAAGTTCCTTCCAGTGAATGGTGATGGAAGCGTTGGGGTTTTCCTCGAGATCGCGGGCTTTCTGCGAGCGGTAGTTGGTAAAAAACTGGAGTTTCCCTTCGACGAGACCTTTGAGGAGGAGGGTGCGGGAAGTGACAATGCCGGCCTTGTTGGCGGTGGCCACTGTCATGGCGTTGGCTTCGGGGATCTTTTGATCGTGGGCCACTTTGAGCCATTCTTTAAATTGTTCGAATGGGTTGGGCTTCATGGAGGCCCGGTTGATTCCACCTTGGGTGTAGTCTTCGCGAAGGTCGGCGAGGTTCATGGCTGTTGATCGTCTTGATCGTCTTCGATTTCAAGTGAAACGTATTCGTCGCCCTCACGCTGGAGACGGATGTTATTGATCCAGAAGACGGCGATGAGTCCCAGAAACGCAAAAGTGAGTTCCAGGAACACCGGAGTGAACATGAAGCCCGTGATTTTGCGGAAAACCTCACCGGGGAAGCCGGGAAGCCGGCCACCCAGCCCAATGCCGAGAATGACAGCGGAAACTCCGAAGATTGGAAGGAATCCGGTGAGGATCATCCGGGTGCGCTTATTCATGTTCTTAATTTGGCAGATATTGCCCAAGACGCAATCTTGGGAAATTCGATTGCCCGAGTGGGCTGGGGTGGTAATGCTGCGCGCGTGAGGTTGTTTGACACACTGACAAGGGAAGTTGTCCCGCTGGAGCCGGTTGATGGGAAATCGTTTCGATTCTATTGCTGTGGTCCCACCGTGTACGGTCCGGCTCATATTGGAAATTTCCGGACCTTTGTGATGCAGGATGTCCTGCGTCGGGTGCTTGAACTCGGCGGTATGAAGACGAAGCACGTAAGGAATATCACGGACGTCGATGATAAGACGATTCGTGATTCTGTGGCGGCGGGGAGGACTTTGAAGGAATTCACCGCGCAATGGCGGGATAAATTTCACGATGACTGTGTTTCGCTGAATTGCTTGAAGCCGCATGTGGAGCCCAGTGCGGTGGAGCACGTGCCGGAGCAGATTGCCATGATCGAGGAGCTGGTCGAAAAGGGGCATGCTTATGCCTCCGGGGACGGTTCGGTTTACTTCAAAATTTCTTCGTTTCCGGAGTATGGAAAATTGTCCCGCTTGGATACCCGCGAATTGGACCTTGGCAAGACGCAGAATGCGCGCGCGAATTCCGACGAGTATGAGAAGGATAACGTGGCCGATTTTGTCCTTTGGAAAGGGCGCCGGGAGGAAGACGGCTCTAATTTCTGGGAAAGCCCGTGGGGGCAGGGGCGTCCGGGGTGGCACCTCGAGTGCTCGGCGATGATTCTAAAATATCTTGGAAAATCGTTCGATCTTCACAGTGGCGGAGAGGATTTGGTTTTTCCTCATCACGAAAACGAACTGGCGCAGTCCAAGTGCTCGTGTGGCGGTGATTTTGCACGCCATTGGTTTCACTCCACGCACCTTTTGGTGAACGGTAAAAAGATGGCGAAATCAAGCGGCACCCTTTATACATTGGGCGATTTGGCCGAAGAAGGTTGGAGCGCGATGGAAGTGCGCTATGTCCTCGTTGGGGCAAACTATCGGAAGCAGTTAAATTTTACGATCGAGTCCCTGCATGCCGCGCGTGAAGCGATGGGGAAATTAGCACGAGCTGCTGATGGCAGGGTCGCCCCGGGTTACCGGGAGCTGGCCAAAGGGGGTGATCTCGGCGTTTTCGCGCGGGCGGTTGAGAAATTGAACGAGGATTTGAATACCGCGGCAGCGTTGGGTGAACTTTTTGGGAATCTCAAGAAGGCTGAGAGCGAGGCTGACTGGCGTGGATTCTTCACGGTTCTGGCGGCTCTCGGATTGGTCTTACCGGAACCGGAAGGGGTCGAAGTTCCCGGGGAGATTTCGGAGTTGGCCCGTCTTCGATGGGAGGCCCGCCAGTCGAAGGACTGGGAAGCCTCTGATCGATACCGGGATGAATTGGCAGCGAAGGGTTGGGTGGTAAAGGACGGACGTGATAGCTATGAGGTGGAGCCGGCATGAAGGTCTGTGTGGCATCTCCTTATCCGCTGACGGAGCTGAAGGGAAATTCGGTCACGACGTCACGAATTGTCGATATTTTGCGGGGATTCGGGATTGATGCCCGGGGATCATATTATTTCGATGGTGAAGACGCCGATGTCTTGATCTCGCTTCATGCCGTTAAAGGCGTGGAGGGCGTTCGCGATTTCCGTGAGAAGATGCCGAATGGGCGGGTCATTGTCTTGCTGACTGGAACGGATCTTTATCAAAGTCTGCCGGAAGGATCGGAAGCCGGACTTCAAAATCTCGCGGACGCAGATGGAATCGTGGTTGTCCAAGACGCCGCGATTGGGCGCTTACCGGTGGAGGTTCGCGAAAAGGTGGTTGTGATCCCTGCGAGTTTGGATCCGATCCCAATCAAGGCAGCTCCTGTGGTTCCACCATTTGCGATCTCGGTGGTGGGGCATCCCCGGCCGGTCAAAAGACCATTTTTGACAATCGAGGCGGTGGCGCAACATCCGGAGTGGAAGGATGTCGAGGTTTGGCAGATCGGCGAAGCGTTGGACGAGGAGTCGCGTAAAACGGCAGAAGAGTGGGCGGAAAAGGACCCCAGATACCGTTGGTTTGGTGGCTTGCCGAGGGAGGAGTCCTTGGCGCTTTGCGCGAAGAGTTCCCTCACCGTAAATAGCTCGATTCTGGAAGGTGGCGCGAATGCCGTCCTGGAAGCGATGAGCATGGGGGTGCCGGTTTTGGCGAGTCGTATCGAGGGGAATGAGGGGATTCTAGGTGCAGACTATCCCGGTTATTTTGGAGAAGGCGAGTTGGGGGTGGTTCTCCAATCCATTATTGACAAGAGAGTTGAATTGAATGACTGGGTGCGCCTTGCGAGCGCGCGGCTTCCTCTTTTTTCCCGTGAGAGTGAGACGGCATGTTGGCTTGAGTTGTTAACAAATATAGACTATCAACCAACAAGATCATGACAGAGCTCGTTAGAAACATTGCGGAAATCGGTGCCAAATTTGCTATCGATGGAACATTTGCGGGGGGAGAGGAGGTGAAAAGCGGGCATATCAACACCACCTATCTTGCGTCATACGAGGACGATGACGGAGATGTTTCTCGATACATTCTTCAACGGATCAATGAGAATGTCTTCCATCAGCCACTGGTAGTGATGAAGAACATCGAGCGAGTGACCCGTCACATCAATCGTAAGGTCTTTCGTCATAAGCGCGACTTTAGCGGCCAGACTTTGAACCTCTATCCCGGCCGTGATGGTAAGAATTGCGTCGAAGGTCCTTCAGGCGGAATTTGGCGCTGTTACAATTTTATCGCGGGGTGCCGCACTTATGATGTGGTTGAAAACACACGGCAGGCTTATCAAGCGGCCAAGGCTTTTGGTGCCTTTCAAGATCTCGTCAGCGACCTCCCCGTTGAAAAGGTGGCGGTCACTATCCCGGGTTTCCATGATACTCCGGCCCGCTATGCCCGCTTAATGGAGGCGATTGAGAGTGATGCTCATGGAAGAGCTGCCGGAGTTAAAGAGGAAATCGAATTTATCAAGGCGCGTGAATCCATCACAGGGGTGCTTTTGGAGCATCTGAAGGCCGGGCGTTTGACTGAGCGGGTCACGCATAATGACACCAAGCTCAACAATGTCATGATCGACGAGCAAACTGATGAGGCCGTTTGCGTGATCGACCTGGATACGGTGATGCCAGGGCTTGCTCTCTATGATTTTGGGGATCTCATTCGTGGGGCGACAAGTCCGGTCGCTGAGGATGAACAGGACTATACAAAAGTAGAAATGCGCCTTTCGATGTTTGAGGCGATCGCGGAGGGATATCTTGAGACTGCTAGAAACTTCCTGAGCCCCTTTGAGATCGATCTGCTTCCCTTCTCCGCAAAATTGATCTCAATGGAGGTCGGAATGCGCTTCCTGACCGACCACCTCGAGGGCGACAAATACTTTAAGGTCCATCGTAAAGGACACAATCTTGATCGTTGTCGGACACAACTAGCCTTGGTTCGGTCGATCGAAGCTCAGGAGGAAAAGATGCTGGCGTTTGTGAAGAAGTGGCATCGCTCGTGAATTCAGTCTTGGGTTTATCGCTCTCTCCCTTTAGGTCTCGCTTATGTTTAGCGTGAGCGATTTGAGCGGAGAGCAGATTGAAACCATCAAAAGCTGGGTGGCCGATGGGGCTGTCTCTTATACACATCTCCGAGCCCACGAGACCGAGGCTGATCTCG
>CAJXVQ010000124.1 GCA_913060685.1 uncultured Verrucomicrobiales bacterium | reverse complement strand
ACGAGATCAGCCTCGGTCTCGTGGGCTCGGAGATGTGTATAAGAGACAGGGGTCTGCGTGAGAGCAGACGAAGGCAGCTGATATTAGCATTGATTTCATCGATGTTACGCTTCGCGTAATGTATTTCTGGAAAGTAAAGGTCCTTCCTAGGGTCGGGACTGTGCGACACCCGCCAAGGGGTGCATGAAAACCAAGATGATCCATGCAAGCTTCCCGACCCAGTGATACCGCGAAATTGATCGCCCGCAGCCTTCTCCTGGCCGCTGAGGATCATCAACTGAAGTCACTCGTGCCCGATGACTCGGTTCCCGCCTTGCAGCAAATTTTAGAGAGGAAGTCGGGGCGTGATTGGATTCTTCCTTTCGTGAAGTGTTCGGTGGGGCGAAAGATATTGTTGTGTGGTGAACGTGTTTTGCTCCCGGGGATTGTTGCTCACTATCTGGTGCGGAAGCTGAGAATTGAAAAGGAAGTCGAGGAAGCGATTGCCAGTGGTTGTGAGCGGGTGGTAGTGGTGGGTGCGGGTTTCGATACCCTGGCGTGGCGGCTTCATCGAAAGCATCCCAACGTTCAATTTGTGGAACTGGATCATCCTGCGACCCAGCAGCGGAAAAAAGATCACCTTGAGTTCGGGGCCAATCTTAAATTTCAATCGCTTGATTTGGTGAAGGAGCTTCCGTCTCCGGTGTTGCAAGGGGAGGATGTTCCAACGGTTTTTGTGATTGAGGGTGTGACGATGTATCTCACGCCAGTGCGGGTGGGGGCGTTGTTACAGGATGTCGCTTCGGTGATGGGTGCCGGAGGTCGGGTTGTGTGGACCTTTATGGAGCGCGACAAGAAGGGCTCGATCAATTTTCGAGGAGAGAGCTCGCTGATCTCACGTTGGCTACACGTACGAAGTGAGCCGTTTTTGTGGGGGATCACGCGTGACAGGTTGACCGGCTTTTTAGCTGCCTGTGGTTTGAAGCAAAAGGAGCTGGCTGATCATGAAATACTCCGTCGTGATTACCTGCGTCCCCGTGGGGTGGACAACCTTCCGCTTGCTGAAGGGGAACTTATTTCAACTGCAAATTTACTCTGATTATGAATATGGAACTTACCTGCGACGATAAACATTCGAAGCTCAATTCAACCCGGGTTGCCAAGGTGCTGCATCCTTCTTCGGAAGGAGAAGTGATCGCTGCGATTCAGGAGGCGGCGGCTGCAGATCAAGCGGTTTCTATTTGCGGGGCACGCCACGCGATGGGTGGACAGCAGTTTGGCGAAGATACTGTTTTGCTGGATCTTTCTTCGCTGACCGGGTTGCAAAAAGTGGATCTGGAGAATGGCCGGGTGGAAGCAGGCGCTGGATTGATGTGGCCGGAGTTGATTGATTCATTGCTGGCGCAGCAAGTGGGGCAGGAGCGCGTTTGGAGCATCCGACAAAAGCAGACAGGTGCTGATGATTTGACTTTGGGAGGTTCATTGGCCGCGAATATCCATGGACGTGGATTGCAGATGCGACCGATGATTGATGATGTCGAGGCGTTCACCTTGATTGATGGAAGCGGATGCCGTCACCGATGCAGTCGGGAGGAGAATGAAGAACTCTTCTGTCTCGTGATCGGAGGATACGGATGTTTTGGGGTGATTACCTCGGTTCAATTGAGGCTGACCCCACGCCGAAAGTTGGAGAGGCTTGTTGAAATCACTACGATCGAACGTGTGGTGCCGGCGCTGGAAGATCGAATGGCAAAGGGATGTCTCTACGGGGATTTTCAGTTCTCGATTGATGAGTCGTCGTCTGATTTCTTGAAGCTTGGTGTCCTGTCTTCCTATCGTCCTGTTGAGCCTTCACGGGAGATGCCGAAGGAAAGAATTGATTTGGGAACGGCCGACTGGGAGGAACTAATTCATCTCGCCCATCATGATCGGGCGAAAGTTTTTCAAGTGTATTCAGACTTTTATCTCTCATCGCATCAATCTCTCTACTGGTCCGATACCCATCAACTCAGTGTCTACCTGGAGGACTATCATGCCAAGGTTGATCACGATTGTGGTGCCAGGGTTCCTGCCAGTGAGATGATCACTGAACTATATGTTCCAAGGGAGCATCTTGCCGGGTTTATGGATAAGGCGGCTAAACTCTTACGAAGCGGAAGTGTGCCTGTGATCTATGGGACGGTGCGTTTGATCGAGCAGGATGAGGAGAGTTTTCTGGCATGGGCGAGACAGGGTTTCGCCTGCATTATTTTCAATCTGCATACCGAACATGACGAGGCGGGGATAGAGCGTTCGTCCGAAGTGTTTCGAGCGTTGATTGATTTGGCACTGGAGTTTGGAGGCTCTTACTATCTAACTTACCATCGATGGGCGCGAAAGGATCAGGTTGAAAAGGCCCATCCCCGTTTCCGGGAGTTTCTGGAGAGGAAGGAACACTATGATTCCACCGGGCGGTTCCAGAGCGAGTGGTGGAGGCATCATCGAGATCTTTTGAAATAACCATGAGTATTCACGAACCAGCAACACTTCTGACGGACTATCTGCTCGCAATTTTGGCAGCGGGTTTTGCGTGGCGACTGTCGCGGCACCCGGCGATTAAGATCCCGGCGGGACGATGGTGGTTTCGCTCTTTGATCGTTCTCTCGCTCTCGGCGTTCGTCGGCGGGAGCTATCATGGATTTGCTCCCAATTTCCCGCCGATTGTCGATGAACTTTGGTGGCGGAGTGTGCTGTGGATTATCTGCCTGCTTGGCTTTACGATGGGTTCGGCATTAGTGTGCGAATTTTCGGGCAGTAATGATCGGGCGTTTTGGCCGCGTTTGTTGATGGCAAAGTTTGTGGTGGCCTCGATGGTGATCATGGTGTTGCCAATCTTTTTGGTGGCGATCATTGACTATGGCCTTGCGATGCTGGCTTGGCTGCTGGCGGCTTTGTTGGTGAGACGACCGTGGCGAGGTTGGATCATCGTGGCGGTGCTCCTATCGGGAGCGGCGGCGTGGGTTCAACAAAGCGGATTTCAGGGGGCGGGTCTTTTGAATCACAATGACATCTTTCATCTCATTCAGGCGCTTGCGTTGGGGGCCTTTTATCGGGCGGCAATAGGGACAGGCGTTGCCAGTGGTAGTGTAGATTCTCCACCATGAATACCGAGTCCAATTCGGCAGCTCCAACCGGGAACAGGGCGCCGCCGGACATGGCTTCGTACTGCGCGCCGTCCCCCTCAAGGACACGCCCTTTCCAGGGACTGCGTTCAATTCCAACCTGCTCTATCCGACCATCGGGTCTCCGGTTTCCGAATGCGCAATACAGTTCCGTCAAAAACGATTGAGCTTGCGTTAAGCTGGAGAAGCGAGAGGTCGAAGGCAGTGCGTCGGGGATATCGCTCTCTGTGTAGTCGGCAGAAATTGAGGCGGCGGCCCCGTCGGAGGGACGCAGTGCGAATCCAACTCCACGGCTCTTTGGTTGCCATTGGACATCCGCATGATGAAATCGAAAGAATGTCATCGCATTCCCGGCAGCGACCATCAGTCGATTGTTGGCATCGCTTCTCAGGAATGTGACGCCCCTGAGCTCGCCGCACCGAACCACTGCGCGGTATACGACCTGTGTATAGGAAACACCCATGAAGCCTGGCAGGAACGCTGGTCGCATGTCTTCCATCTGGGCGACCACGATCGATAAGTATGCCGACCCTCCGTGCAGATCCGCCGTGAGGTGATCGGGCAGACGGGCGGACATAGCGTGTGGATCGACCGCGAAGTTGATGAGGATGCACCTTCGAAAGAGGGTCTTCATCGGGAAAGGATGAACCGGGCGACAAATCATGGCATCCAATCGAGTAGGTCCACGCCGAATTCATGGCAAGGTCAATCTTTCTTCCGGCTCAGCGATACCGGGGAAAGGTCATCAGCCGTAATCATTCGAGACATTCCACATGAAGTGGTGCCGATGGAGCTGTTTTGTGGGGAGTCATTCCCTCCATCCAGGCCCCGTTACAGTGGCACCTCGGTTCCAAGTTGCCGCGACCGGAATGAGGCCGGGAGTGAGGGAGAGGTGCTTGAGAAGATGGTGATCTATTTCAAGCCAATGCTCCACCATTCGCCTTGCGAGAGAACCTCGGACCAAATTTTCTCGGCTTGCTGATAGTTGACTGGCTCCTTGATCGGAGTTCCTCCTCCAAGGTCTTCCGTCATCGCTCCGATCGCGGTAATGATCGTTTCGTTGATTTCCATTCCCTTCTCCGGACTCGCCTCGGCGGCGTCCAGTCCCAAGGCGAGTCGCCCGCCAGAGTCCTCCTCGGTCATTCTTCCCAGCAGGGACAGATCCACTGCCTCGGGGTGAATCGCTTGTAGCTGGGAAATTTCGTAAGCCCCGGCGTGATCACCTTCATAACCGCCCCACTCGGGATCAGTCTTGACGACGACCGGGATCCCGGTCGACCCGGTGAAGGCTTGTGCCACTCTTCTTAAATCCTTTTGGCTTCCTCCGGCGTGTCCGCTCACCACGATCACGGCATGGAAACCGGCATTGGCAAAGGCGCGGAGCTGGTAGAGAAAGTGGTAACAGACGACCTGCGGAGGCATTCCTGCCAGCAAGGGATTCGTGCCGCCCACCACCTCGTCCAACCATGGCTTGTGGAAACCACATTCGTGAATGTGATAGCCTTGGGTCGGCGCCACGATGCCGCCGAAGCGCTCCGCTGCTTCCTCACAATAGTAATCCGCCTTCAGCGTATCCAATCCCAATGCGGCGGCGTGTCCATGTGGTTCGCAGAGTCCGATGGGCAAATAGACAATGGGACACTCACCCTGCCGGAGTAGGAAGTCATCCGGCCGCAGATCCGACCATCGTACTTTGCTCAATGTTCTCATAGAGATTTGCTGCTATAGAAGTTGTGAATCCAGCGGTGGTGGTAGCGGATTTCGGTGAAGACCTCATCGCTCAACGGCTCCTCCTCCATCGCCGCGACGTTGGCTTCAGCATGTTCGCGGAGATTCATCGACGACAGAGCCGTTGTCACCCCGGGATGTTTCGTCACGAACTTCAGCGCGAGAGCAGCCAAACTCCCCGCATGCCCGGGCAGGAACTTCCGGAGTCCCTCAACCTTCTCCAGGTAGAGGCTCCTTGGCCCCTGATCGAAGTAATCCGCCCGGAAGTCACTCTCCGAAAATTCCGTATCCTTCGATAGAAATCCGGTGAGTCCACCTTCATCGAGAACACACCGTGCCAGGACCGCGACATCATTTTCGACACACATCGGGATCAGGCAGTCCAAAGGCGTGGGATCGAAGATGTTGAACACCGCCTGCACGGATTGAATGCGACCGCTCATGACTAAAGGCAGGGCGGCATCATGTCTTTGGTCCGGCATGGAGACTCCTATGGCTTTTACTTTCCCCTGCTCCTGCAAGGCATTGAGTTCATCCAGCCAATAGCCTTCCACTCCCCAGTTCGGCCAGTAGAGGTGCATCTGGAACAGGTCGATGCAGTCGATCCCCAATTCCCGGAGTGAAATCTCCGCTTCTCTGGTAATGTGGCCCTTTGGAAAGCATGCTTCCACGTCCTCAGGCACGCCCCATTGTGTCGCGGGCCCGATGCATTCCGCTTTCGTGGCGATGAACGGCGCATCCCCCGACCAACTCTTAAGAGCCTTGCCGACGATCGTCTCGGACTCGCCATAGTGCCGGGCGGTATCGAGGAAGTTCACCCCCTGGTCCCAGCAATAGTGCATCGCTCCGATGGCTTCGGACTCATCGAAGCTTCCGAAGACACCTTTCAGGCCAAACGCCCCGAAGCCGAGCTTCGACACCTGCCTCTCTGTTTTTGGAAATAGACTGGATTGCATCATTAAAATTCGTCGTAGGAGATTTGCTGCCGCTCGACACCCAGGTCAACGAGCATTTTCGTGCAGGCCTTGATCATCATCGGTGGCCCGCACAAGTAGAACTCGATCGCTTTGGGGTTCCGATGCTTACGCAGATATTTCTCGCGCACCACTTCGTGAATGAAGCCGGTCGCCCCGTCCCACTGGTCCTCCTGCTGAGGATCCGACAAGGCCACTTGAAAGGAGAAATTGTGATACCTGGCGGCGAGGGCATCGAAATAGTCATCGTAAAAAATCTCCTGCCGGGATCGTGCGCCATACCAATAGCTCACCTTCCGCGGAGTCTGTTCATTCTCGAACAAATGCGCAAGATGAGCCCGTAATGGAGCCATTCCCGCCCCTCCGCCGATGTAGACCATTTCTCGTTTTGTGGCCCGGATGTGGAAATCGCCAAAGGGGCCAACCGCCGTCACCCGGTCACCCGGTTTGAGGCTGTAGACATAGCTGGAGCCCACCCCCGGCGGACAATCCTGCCCCGGCGGCGGGGTGGCAATACGCACGTTGAATCTCAACTGTCGCTCGGTGGTGCAGTTGTTTGCGAGCGAGTAGTTGTTCCGGCGTGGCGGTCCGGGATTGGAGGCCACCAGATCAAAGACATGCTGTCGTTCCCAGACTTTCTCATAAGGGGAAGCGATCTCGAAATCCCGAAAACGAATCTCCTCGTAGCTTGGAATATCGAGCTGGATGTAGTCCCCCGGTTGAAAGGCGATGGCCTCGTCAACCGGCTCCAAAACCAGCTCCCGGATGAACGTCGCGACGTCGCGGGTTCCCACCACCTTGAGTTCGATCGCCTGCTCCTCCCGCGCACCCGCGCCACCGGCCTTTTGCATGTTTAGCCAAATTCGACCCTCCCGTTCCTCGATGGGGTAGGTCGCGAGTCCCCGGCAGATCGGGGCCCGCGCTGGCGAGCCATCCTCCAGATGGAATCGCCCATTGTGCTTTGGACATTCGATGAGTTTGCCTTTCACGAGACCATCCGCAAGGTGCGTGTTCCCATGCGTGCACAGACCATCGCTCGCATGCAAGCGGCCTTCATCATCACGCGTCAAGGCATAGGTCCGGGTCCCGTGATCAAAGCGGATGACATCCTCCCGCTCCAAGTCTGTCGCCGCACAAATCTCAAGCCATCCCTCCGCGTCCGGCGTGGCATCTGAAACACATGCGTTGCTCTCCGGTGGAGCCTGAGCTTCCGGCAATTTACGTTTCACGTGATACGCGGGGTCATCTACTTGCTTGAGAACGGTCGGAATGATCTCCCGCCAGGTGGCCAGCAGATTTGGGTAGGGTTCCGGGCAATCGCCTTTCACTGCTTCATGGAGTTCGGGTAAGGCATGATAGGGAACCAAGGGGAACATGTGATGCTCCACATGGTAGTTCATGTTCCAATAGAGGAAGCGGTTCACCGGATTCATCAGGACCGTTCGACAATTGAGACGATGATCGAGCACGTTCTCAGCGAGTCCGGTGTGTTGGGTCAGTCCGTAGACGAGCATTAACCAAGTCCCGAAGACATGCGGGAGACCGACGAACATCAGCGGTAAAATACTGCCCGTCCCAATCGCCAGTGCGATCGTGGTGAGATAAACGAGCAGGTGGCATCGCGCCCTCAGGAATACTTTGGGAAACTCGCTCTCCGGGATAAATTGCTGTTCCTCTTCCGCCATCGTTCCGAAGGAATGCATCAGCAGTCGACGAAAGTATTTCGGATACGTCGGTAGACCGAAGGTCGCCTTGACCAGGCCATTGATATCCGGAGGGCGGGGGACTGCGATCTCGGGATCACGCCCTACGATGATGGTGTCACTGTGGTGGCGGTTGTGGCTCCAGCGCCAGACGGTGGACTCCCGCATCACCATGAATGAGGCAATTTCATAGAGGGCATTGTTCATCCAGTCGGTCCGGAAAGCCGTCCCATGGCTGGATTCGTGCCAACGGGAATCCGAGGTAGAGGCATACAGCGCAGCGTAGATCATATAAGGAAGCACCGCCCACCAAGTTCCCCAAAGGAACCCTGTCAGAAACGCGGTTCCGAAGATCAGGCCAAACCAAATGACAGTATCCCGGATCGCGGGACCGTCCTTGCGCACCAGCAGACGACGCATCGTCTCTCTCGGCACCGGACACTGATACCAATCCGCCTCGGCCAGCCCGAGTTCAATCGCTCGATCGGTGTTCTCCTGATTCAGCGCATAGCCGAGCCGTTCCGGTGGTCGCTTGAGCGTCGCCGCTGTGTGATCGTGATCCATGATGCCGAGGGTCAACTCCGGAGGTCGCAGAGTTGCATCAGGCGGTCGGTCTCCCGATACGCTTCCTCCACCCACTCGACGATGCGGGAGGGATCAGGAGAATACTCCAACTCAATCGAGACTGCCCCGTCGATTTCCAGTTCCTTGATCGCATTCAAATAGGGTGAGAACTTCACCACACCGCGACCGGGAGGCAGGTCACCGTGCACCTTGCCGTCGCAGTCACTGATGTGCACGTGAATCGCTTTCCCTTTCAGCTCGGCGACCTCCGCGGGACTGACATCGGCCAAGGCGAGGTGGGAAACGTCGATGTTCCCGAGCACCCGGGGATGATTGCAGTCCTCGATGAATCTCTTCATCTCCTTCACATTATTGAGCAGGCTCAAACGGAACGGCTCGAGCTCGAGGGCGATATCGATTCCTTTCTGGTCGGCGTAGTCCCCGATCACCCGGCAGGTTTCCAGGGCCCAGTTCCATTGATCCTCCGGCGGGATCACCTCTCGCTGCCAGATGTATTCTCCGAGGACGAGCAGGATGTTGTTCGCCCCCCAGTCTGCGGCGAGATCGACGAACTTCTTGCAGCGTTCGACGTGAAACTCACGAACCGGATCATTGAAGTCGATGAGCCCTTCCGCGACGACCGGCAAAGAAACGATCGGCAGCCCTTCCCGTTTGCAAACATCGGTTACGAGTTGACGTTCCTCGTCGGTGATCCCCATTGCTTCCGTGAAGATATCGACACAGTCGAAACCGATCCGGGCGATGTGTTCCAGTCCCGTGGCGGTATCCACGCCGGCTTGCCCGAAGGCACTATTGATGATTCCTAGTTTCATGACGTTGCTATTGATTTGTTGTCTTTAAATTTCTGAAAGGCTCACCGCGCGGTGTTCACGGGCGCTCACCTGGGCCGCCTCGATCAGGGCCAGGGTTCCCAGGTTGTCCCGTGCGGAAAGCGCACAGGGCTCGCCCGTTTCCAAGGCGGTGAAGACATCCTTCATCGTCCCGCCAAAGGCATCTGGAAACCAGGAACCCTCGAGTGTGGGACGCTTGAAGTCGTCGTCGCCCTTGCTGGCATGACGAATGCTCGATGGCGAGGTGTAGGGATCCTTGCACCAGCCGATGTCACCGATCGCAATTCCGTCCATCCCCTCCAAGCGCCACGCGATTCGGATATCGCCCGGACACCCTTCCTGCGCCGGGCCTGTCCAGACATCATCGATAATGACGGCCCGCATCCCATTGGCATATTCCAGGATATAGGTGCAGATCCCGTCCTGGTGTGGAAAGGTCGTCCGCGGATCGGGCCGCATGCTGCAGAACAGACGTTCTGGCTCACCAAACCAAAAGCGCATGCAGTCGAGATGATGGATGGACATGATTTTCAAACTCGCGCTGCCGATTTCTTCCTGCCAGGGCTGCCAATGAGGGATCCCCCGCATATCGATCGTCGCGAAAACCGGATCCCCGATCTGCCCCGATTCCAAAAGCCCCTTCGCCGCCCTAACCGAGGGGTCGTGGCGCATGTTCTGGTTCACTGCGAGTAGAATGCCGGCTGCCTCGCAAGCCTCGACAAGCACCCGACCTTCCTCCAAATCGAGCGCCAAGGGTTTCTGTGCCAGGATCGCTTTGGCAGTGCCTCGTTGACAGGCCGCCCGGATTAAGTCCGGTTGCTGCTGAGGTGGCACCGCGATGTCGAGCACTTCGATGGAGGCGTCGTCCAACAACGCTTCGTAGTCGTGGTAGACCGTCTCGATTCCAAATCGTTCGGCAGCCTTCTTTGCATTTGCCTCGGTCCGCGAAGCGATCGCCACCGCGCTGTATCCCATCTTCTGATAGCTCACCAGATGGCATTCACTGACGATGAATCCGCTCCCCAACACTCCGATGCGATAGTCCTTCTTCATGATCGTGTTTCTTCGTTGCTGAATGCGTAAATGGTCTTGTGCTTCTGCACCTGTCCCGGCCAGACGAGAATATCGCCAAAACCTGCGGAGGGATCGGGATAACCCTGGCACTCAAAGCACAGCCCTCCGTGTTTCGGATAAGCTTGCCCACCTTTGCCGATGAGTGATCCATCGAGATGAGCGGCGGTGTAGAACTGCAGAAAGTCGTGTGTCGTACTTACTTTCATCACCCGCCCGCTTTGCGGATCGAAAAGCCGGGCCGCTGGTTTCAAACCCACCTCTTCAGACAAGCGATAGAGATCGCCATGCTCCTGCCAAAGTCCCGGGATGACCCCGGAGAGTAAACGTGGTTGGCGAAGATCTGCGGCTGTGCCCTCGACTGCTTCAGCGACTCCCAAGGGTGTGATTTTTTCATCCGTGCTCATCACCTGCTCCGCAAAAATCTGTATCTCATGGCCTTCTGTAGATCCATGCCCCGCTCCTGTGAGATTAAAATAGGAATGCTGTGCCAGACTGACCGGCGTCACTTGATCGGCGGTTGCCTCGGTTTCAAAAACGAAGGCATTGTCGGGGGTGAGCAGGAACGTGGCGGAGATTTCAACCGTTCCGGGATAGCCGCCTTCTCGATCCGGACTGCGGTAGTGCATCCGCACTCCGATGGTCCCGTCTTCGAGCGTCAGCGGCTCTCCCTCCCACAAGCATTTGTCGAGGCCGCCGTCTGCGCCATGAAGGTGATTCCCTCGATCATTACAGGCGAGCTGATACTTCTGCCCCTCAAATGCCAGGCGCCCTCCGGGGACACGGCCCGCAATCCGTCCGGCGATTACGCCAAAATACGATTCATTGGCCCGCTCCCAATCGGCCATCGTTTCATGCCCCAAGACGACATCCACCAAACCACCATCTCCGTCCGGCACGGCCAAACGAGAAATTGCCGCGCCATAGGACAAGATCTCCATTTCCATGCCTCCCGCACCCCGCAGGGACCAGGCCTCGACCTCGCTTCCATCGGCCAAACAGCCATAGCTCCGGCACGTCCACGACGCCGACTGCTCAGATTCTGTCATTCCGGTGTCTCTCATGAATCGCCCTTTCTATCTGAAATCTAAGAGATTGTCTTCTCGCATTCAGCCCAATAGTTCTCATAATTTGTCATTACCGCCTCTCGAGCCTGTGCAAGAAGAACTCCATATTGACCCCGACTACGACGGATTCCTCTATCTCGCCGAGTCGATGCGGAACCCACCGGTCATCCGGGCACACCATCACGCCGAACTCGAGCTCAATCTTGTGGCACGAGGAGAAATTACCTACATCGTTGGGGGCAAGCGCTACACCTTCGGACCGCGAACACTCCTCTGGATGTTCCCGAATCAGGAACATCAGTTGGTGGACCGTTCCTCTGATGCCCGATACTACATCGCGGTCTTCAAACCCGATCTCATTCGCCGGGCCTGCCGTAGCTCTCCCTATGAAGGGCTGAAAGCCGCCTCGGAAGATGCCGCCGTAACCCACTGTAAACTCGAGGTCACCATCTTCGATCTCCTGAGCCGGAGTATGGATGAACTGATGATCGATGGGCCCGACCCCGACACCCTCAACCGCGAGGCCGGTTTCGGTGCCGCCTCGGACTTCCACTATCAACATTCAGATCCGGACTGGCTCAACGCCGGACTCCGCCATCTTCTCCTCCTCAGCTGGCGCTCCCAACGCGGAAAACGCACCAAGCAACATGAAGTCGCCCTTCACCCCTCCGTTGCCCAGGCATTGAGGCTTCTTGGCCAGCCGGACGCCCCCGGAAACCTCGATGCGCTCGCTCTGAGATGTGGGGTCAGCTCATCCTATTTAAGTCGGATGTTTCGCAAGCAGATCGGCGTTCCGGTCACCCGCTATCGCAACTCCGTCCGCCTTGCCCGCTTCTGGGAAGAATACCGCCAACCGGAGCAACGCACCCTGATCGAAGCGATGTTCGCCGCAGGCTTCGGCAGCTACGCCCAATTCTACCGGGTCTACGTCGACGTATATGGCAGTGGCCCCCGGGAAAGCCTTGGCACGGAAGTTGAGCCGGAGGTGGCGATCAAAATATCGTCGTAAGGCAGGGACGGATGTTGCGAGATGAGACCGTATTTCTTTCCTCAATTCGAATAAGTCACCTGGCGCTTTCCGAGCAAGCAAACGCGCAGATATCAGGCCGTGTTGATCGGAAGTTCGACGACTCTCCCAAGGGAAGAAAGACCTTCGAAAATTCCCAAGCCGTGGTGCCTTTCAAGTGAAAGTGATACGGTCTTTTTGTGAGTTTAGAGTTCCGTCGTCAGGAGCCTGATGAAGGCCCGGGTCTGTTCGTTGATTGGAGAGGCGCTGCGATAGGATACGGTAGCGGTTCCATCGAGATGGTTTGTTTCCGAGAGGAAGACGACTTCAGTATCGGAGTTCCAGGTCACGAGGTCATAGGAGAGCTGCGGGACGAGTGTGACGGCATTCTGCGCGTAGAGGTTACGTTGGAAGGAGATGACAAAATACTCATCGGTTTCTTCGCCTACGGTGAAGAAGGAGGACGTGACATCGATCTTCTCCTCAGCGTCACCGAAGATGAAGTCGCTGGTGCCGAGGCTGTATTCAACGAGAGCGGAATAGCTGTCACGATCTTCATCTGCGGCGCTATTGCCGATGAATCCCACTTCAGCGGGGGATCCTGGAGCTCCGCCAGAGTTATTGGAGCTGACCCAGCTTTCAGCGAGGCTGTGATCGGGGATGGGCAATGCCGGTGATTTTAGAACGAGAGTGAATGAGCTGCCGTCGGCGAGAGGCCAAGGGAGGTCATCATCGTAGACAAAGTTTTGAATCGCGAGATCACCGGCATCCAGGAGGATGAGCTGTTCTCCGTCGTTGCTGAGGCGTCCATTGTAGAAATCGTTTCCGAGAATATCGCGGGCAATTTGGATGGAATCCGACAGTCCGGGATAGCGGGCATCAAAGGCGGCTTTGTATTTCACCATCACGAGGCGACCGCCGGGCGCGATGAGGGTATTGTCGGCAAAGCTAAAGGTGATGCCGAGAGTGAAGCGAACATTGGTGAGGTCGATGGTCTGGGTTCCGACGTTCATGAGTTCGATAAACTCGTAGTCATCGCGGTCGGTTGAGACGGCCAGTTCCTCAGGTGTCGAAGGTTCGCCCGGGTGGTAATTGATTTCCGAAATGACGAGGTTGCCAGCGTCAGCCGGGACAGTGTCCGGAGTAAAGAAGGCCGTGTTAAGAGCACTCCATTCACCGGTGGTACTGTTGTAGGAGCGTGAGAAGAGCCATCCGGCTTCGGTGAGTGCAATGGGTGCTGAAGAGTGGGTGTCTTCGCCGCCTCCGGTAGGGTTTCCGGTCAGATCGAGATCGAAGCTGATATCCGAGCTTCCGTTGGATTGTTGGTGGATTTCTACCGCAAAGGTATTGATTCCAGCTGCAAATATCGTTGGTGACAAGGTAATGGAATCGGTGGAGTTATCACCATCGTTGATTCCGGTGTAGGCGTCGAATGAAGGATCGATCGGGAGATTTTGGCTGTCGATCCGGTTGCCGTTGAGATAGATGACGATGCCGTCGTCGTAGACGTAATTCAGAGTGAAATTAGCAAAGACAGAGGGGTCATCGATCTCGACGGTGGTGCGGAAGTAAGTGGTGGCATTCTTCTGATTGCCTGCAGTTCCGGGATCGGTGTCGATGAATTCTACTTCCGTGGTTTCATCGCCGTCGCCATAGCCGAGTTGGGAATTGCCAGCCTCCCAGGGGGCGTCATTGAATCCCACTTCGCGCCAAGCCGTGCCTTGGTTGGAACCATCGTCGAGATAGCTCCAGGTGTGCCCGCTTTCGATATAGCGGGTGGTAACTGGCCCGCCGCCTCCACCATCGCCCAGAGTGACAAGGGTGGCTTCTGGATTGATCGCGCCGCCGACGAGGCGTGGGTCGAGAGAATGACTGTAGTCGGTCAAGTCGGCATCTCCGCTGCCGTAGAGATAGTAGACCTGTCTCTTATACACATCTGACGCTGCCGACGATCTACTCTGTGTAG
>CAJXVQ010000123.1 GCA_913060685.1 uncultured Verrucomicrobiales bacterium | reverse complement strand
CTACACAGAGTAGATCGTCGGCAGCGTCAGATGTGTATAAGAGACAGCTCAAACAGAACTTCTCAATGGCGCAATCTTAATCATCTTCCTCGAAGAACGAACTTTCTCGTACTTCGGAGCAGAACACTACTCCCAAAACGGAGCCTCAAAAGATCAATGGGCTGGCAATCTTGACGCCGCCGCCCGACGAGCAATGCAAAATGGCGGACGCCTTATCGATGCCGTCAAAAATACCGTTACCTCCATCGATCAGCGCGTTGCCCGGACCATCCAATCAAGAGCATCCAGACGGACTGCGCAAGTTGCCCGAACAAAGGCCGAACTCTCTAACCTCGAAAGCCACCTTTCGACAATCTCCGAGAAAAAATCCGCCATCATTTCAAAACTGGAAGGTAGCGGTGGTGATATCGCAAGGATTCAAGTCAATGAGATGAAGGACAAAATCGGAATCCTCAGGCAACGCCCCGGAACATACGACATTTCCCGCCTCAGTTCCGAATTGAACCGCTGGGAAGGTTGGCTCGACCGATACGTTTCCGACGCGAACAAAGTCAATAATCTTGAAGAACAGTTGAAAAAAATGTCGGCAAGCAGTGAGGAAGGTAAAGCCAGCTTATCGAAGGCTCGCTCATTCATGAGTCAGGCCGGAACAAGCTATCGTCAGGGATCTTTTTCCTACCAACAACTCCTGACCAATGCCCGGAGTTTCTCATCAAAAGTATCTTTGCAAGATCAAGCCGCGCGTCGTGCTTCTGAAAAAAAATCCTTTGCGATCAAAGCCGCTGGAACGACTGGCAGCGGTCTTCTGGGATTGATCGCGATCGTCGGGAATCGTCGTCGCCGGAGAATCAAAGCGGAAGCCGAAGAACTTCTCGCCTCGCGGAAGCTGGAGATGAAGGAAACCGAAGACCGGCTCTTTGAACTCATGGATCGCTCCTCCGTTATCGTCGGACCAATCAACGAACTTGAAAATCGCGGGTATTCCGGCGACACCCTCAACCTCTCACGCAGAGCCCTCAGCCGGATTGACGAAGCCTTCGTCCTCTCTTCAAATGTTCAGAAAATCATTGAAGAAGCCGAGAGCCTCATCGAACCCGGTAATCCCCTCTCACGTTCGCGCAACCTCATCAGCCGGGGGCGCTATGAAGAAGCCGTTGATCTCCTCGATGCCGAACTCAATGTGGGCCTCAAAAATGTGCCCTCATTGAAGGAAAGAAACCGCCCCGGAGAAGAAGTTGACGAGACCTTTTCCCTCCCCATCGATGCCTGGCAGGAACGCACTGCGAATGCCCTCAACACCGCGAGTCACTCTCTCGATCAAGTGGAAGAAGCTTGGTCGACCATCGTCTCACGAAGCGAGAAGCTCTCGCAAAACATCGAAGCGCTAAAAGCCAGACAGACGGAAATTCAGACCGATGACTGGCTCCGTTGTGAAGCCGCTTTTGAGGAGTGGATCCCAGCCATGGCCAAGTCACATCAACGTGCGACCGAAACCGGAAAGTCCGACCCGGTTCAGGCTCTCACCGAAGACATGAGCCTCGGCGACCGCATGGCCTCCGAAGCCAGGGACCTCCTCGATCATATCAGCTCATTCCGAAACACACGCTGGGAGGAACTGCAACGCAATGAAGCCATCCTCGATCAACGAAAGCGAACGACACTGTGGGTGGATGACGCGTTGATCGCTCTCAATCGAGAAGCCGATCGACTCGCCCTTGAAAGCCAGGACAGCGATATCTCGGACCTCATCGAACAGGTCGGTAACGGACTATCCGAACTCTCCAATAACGTCGCTGCCGGAGCCAACTTGATCATCCGGGCGGACGAAGCAGCAAACAAGGCCATCAAGAATGCGGAAAATCTTGTCAAAAAAATACGCCGCGAAATTGCCTCCACCCTGAGGCTCGAACAAGAAGACGTTGTGATTGAAGAAGGCCTCAATCCCAGCGACTTTCTCAAGAAGGCCAGACTCCAACATGACGCCTCCCTGGCGGCTCTCGATATCGGCGAGATCGGGAGTGCCGGGGGATTCCTTGATGAAGTCGATGCTCTCACCAAACACGCCACCGGCCTTTCCAAAGATTCCCGCAAAGTTCTCGATGACTATGCCGGCAACAGTGAAGCGCTCTGGCAACAACGTGGCAACCTTGTCGATCGAGGAGAGCAGATGAACCGTGAGGCCGAGGCCCTCCGTATCCGCTACACTCCCCGCGCCTTGTTCCTCGACCCCGATTTTCCCGGGAGCGGAACTTATGCCGACTCCCGCGCTCAGCTGGAAGCTCTTCTCAAGGGAATCGTCAAACGCCTCGACCGCGCCAAGACCCGCTTCACCGAGGGTGGCCTCCTTGAAGCACGCGACCTCATGATCGACGGAGTCGGTCTCGCGACCGAGGGTGAAATTCTTTGTTCCGAAGTCACCGCGCGCTCAAAATCCCTTCACGATCTGGAAGAAACAAACATTGAAACATTCGAGAGCCATCGCAGGGCGCAGGCAGACCTCAAAGGACAGATGGAAGATCACCGCATCACCCGGGAAACCATCACCCTCTTCGAAACCATCGGATCAAAGCTCGACCAAAGCGACCGTGAAATTCAAGCGGGCGACGGACAACGCGATCCCTATCTCATTGAGGATATTCTTGAGGAACTCGGTGAGCGTCTTCCCAACCATCGACAAGACATTGCCGCGGACTTCGAGGAATACGCGCGCGCTTTGCAGCTTGTTGATACGGTCCGTCGGAACCAGCAGGAAGCGAAGCACCTATGGGAGACCGCAGACAATGATCGCATCGCAAATAGCCCTGCAACCAACGATGCCATGACCACGATCGAAACCTGCCATGCCCGGCTGGAAGATGCCCGGCGCGATCTCGAAGTTCCTCACGCAAACTGGCGTGAAATTCAAAACGTTCTCCGTGCCATTCACTTTTCCCTGAGTGAATCAGTCCTCGCCCTGAAGCACGAGCTTACCCTGGCCCGTGAATCGGTACGCGCCATCGATGCCGCAACCCGTGAAGTTCACAAAGCAGCACGATGGTCCGGTTCCCACGGTATTCGTATTTCCGGAAACTACGGGAGTCGTTCACTCGCTGCGGCCAATGATGTGATGCAACATGGCCTCTACCAGGACGCCCTCCAAATGGCCGGCCAGGCACGGACCAGGGCCCGCCAGGCCATTGCCGATGCCGAAGCTCGCGAGGCTGCCAAACGTCGGGCCGAGGAAGCGGCACGGCGCCGACGTCGTCAAGCGGCCAGTCGTTCCTCATTCAGCAGTGGGAGCAGCAGCCGCAGCAACTTTGGAAGTTCAAGTTCGTTCTCAAGCGGCGGAAGTCGATCCTCATCATCCAGCAGCGGCATGGGCCGCAGCTCCTTCGGGTCGGGAAGCGGCATGGGCCGGTCCGGGTGGTAATGAAAAAGCCCGGAGGAAAATCCCCCGGGCTTTCTTCATTGAGATTGATTGAAGAAATCAGTCTTCGAGGTCAAAGCGATCGAGGTTCATCACCTTGGTCCAAGCCTTGATGAAATCACCGACGAAGCGCTTCTCAGAATCCGCGCTGCCATAAACTTCAGAAATGGCCCGGAGTTGGGAATTCGATCCGAAGACGAGATCAACCGAAGAGGCCGTCCACTTGACCTTGCCGGTCTTACTGTCGCGACCTTCGTAGAAGTGCTTGCACATCGGAGAGACCTTCCACTCGGTATTCATGTCGAGGAGATTGACGAAGAAGTCATTCGACAAAGTTCCCGGACGCCCGGTGAGCGCACCCATTCCGGGAAAGCCCACATTGGTCTCGAGCACGCGCAGTCCACCAACGAGGGCCGTCATTTCCGGCGCAGTGAGAGTCAACAACTGGGCCCGGTCCACGAGGGTTTCGGGAGCAGGACGATCAAGCGTCCGACCGAGGAAGTTGCGGAAGCCATCCTCCTTTGGCTCGAGAGCCGCGAAGGATTCCACATCAGTCATTTCCTGGCTGGCATCTGTTCTGCCCGGAGCAAACGGCACCATAACGTCATGGCCTGCTTTCTTGGCCGCAGCCTCGACAGCAGCTGAACCGCCGAGCACGATGAGATCTGAAATTGAGACCTTTTTATCACCAGACGCATTGAAGTCCTTCTGAATCTTTTCCAGAACCGGAAGGATCTTGGCCAACTCAGCAGGCTGATTCACAGTCCAGTCTTTCTGTGGAGCCAGTCTGATGCGGGCACCATTCGCGCCACCCCGATTATCACTTCCGCGGAAGGTCGAAGCCGAGGACCACGCTGTTGAAATCAACTGCGCCGATGTGAGACCGGAGTCGAGAAGCTTGGTTTTTAACTCCTTAATTTCGGCATCGCCCACCAAAGGATGATCGACGACTGGAAGCGGGTCCTGCCAGAGTTGTGGCTCGGCAACCTCGTCACCAAGGTAGGTGGAAACCGGTCCCATATCGCGGTGAGTCAGTTTATACCACGCCTTGGCGAAGGCTTCGGCAAACTGGTCGGGGTTCTCCAGGAAACGCTTGGAAATTGGTCCGTAAATTGGATCGAGTTTCAATGCCAGATCGGAGGTAAACATGACCGGCGCGTGGCGCTTATCGGCATCATGCGCGTCCGGAACAGTGCCGGCAGCAGCGCCTCCCTTGGGAATCCACAACTTGGCTCCGGCAGGGCTGGTCGTCAGCTCCCACTCGTATGCAAACATGTTCACGAAGTAGCTGTGAGACCACTGTGCGGGAGTGCTGGTCCAAGCACCTTCGAGACCACTCGTGATGGTATCGGCACCATTCCCCTTGCCCTTGTTATTCTTCCAACCCAGGCCCTGCTCTTCAAGAGAGGCACCTTCAGGCTCGGCTCCGACATGTTTGTCCGGATTCGCGGCACCGTGGGCTTTTCCGAAGGTATGTCCACCCGCGATCAGCGCGATGGTCTCTTCGTCATTCATGGCCATCCGGCCAAAGGTCTCACGAATCTGTTTCGCAGACGCGAGAGGATCAGGATTGCCATCGGGACCTTGTGGATTGACGTAGATCAACCCCATCTGGACAGCCGCAAGTGAGTCGTCGAGCTTTTCCTTATTGTAGCGCTCCTTGCCCAGCCACTTGCTCTCGGGACCCCAGTAAATGTCCTCCTGTGGTTCCCAAACATCGGCACGTCCGCCACCAAAACCGAACGTTTTGAAGCCCATCGATTCGAGCGCGACATTGCCACTCAGGATCATGAGGTCGGCCCACGAAATCTTCTGGCCATACTTCTGCTTGATCGGCCAGAGAAGTCGGCGCGCCTTATCGAGGTTGGCGTTGTCGGGCCAGCTGTTGAGCGGAGCAAAACGCTGGGTTCCATCAGAGGCTCCCCCACGACCATCATAGGTCCGGTAGGTTCCAGCACTGTGCCAGGCGAGGCGGATGAAAAGCGGACCATAGTGTCCATAGTCGGCAGGCCACCAGTCCTGCGAATCAGTCATCAAGACGGTGAGATCTTTCTTCAAGGCCGCCATATCGAGCTTCGCAAATTCCTCCGCGTAATCGAATTCGAGGCCAACAGGATTTCCCTTTGCAGAATTTTGGTGAAGGATCTGGAGATTGAGTTGGTTGGGCCACCAATCACGATTCGAGTATGCCGAGGCAGCAGTGTGCCGGGCCGCCGGAGCAGCCTGCGGGCCCATCACAGGGCACTTTGTGATATCTCCGTCTGCTCCGTGGGGAGCTTGTCCGAAAAGACTTCCAGTCCCAAGTGCCACCAGGCAGCTCAGTGAAAAGAGTGACCGGAGGGAAAAGGAGGAAGAGGCATGGTTGGCCTTGGAAGGTCTGTCGCTTGAACGTTTCATAATTTTATCTTGGGGAATGGCGCTTTCCTGAGTTTCAGGACAATCAGATTTACTCGCATCAGCAGGGTTCGTCAATAACTCTTCCCTATCTCACGAATACCACTCATTAGCTATCCTTATGGAATTTCACAGGACGAAGGGATCGATCCTGCCGACCAATGCCCGGCTCTTAGATTTTGGTTGCGGCTTTGAGAGCATCGATATCGAGTCCCTCAATCCAGCGCCCCAGATTAGCCCAAATTTTGTGATGACCGTAGCCTCCGCTCTTCATCTCCTCGAGGGCATCCTGCTTGCTCCAACCCTGAACCACGATGCGATAGGCCGCGCACATCGCCCCGGTGCGGTCAGAACCGTGCAAGCAATGAACCAGCACCGGAGTCTTGAGCGGATCCGTTGCGACCTTTAAAAAGCGAACCAGTTCATCGTCACTTGGAGCCCACGTCTGAAAGGCGATTCTCTCATAACCAAGTCCCGTCCCTGCCAAGAGATTCCGGTCCGAATGAAAAGCTCTCAGACTGATTACGGCTTTGATCCCGGTTTGTTCAAGAGATTTCATCCCGAGGGCCGAAGGCTGCTCACTGCGATAGAGATCAGGAGAAACCCGATAGAGGTTCTTCACCCCGCTGGTCTCAATCTTACCCGCCCAATTTGAAGGCCTATTCTCTATCCCCTGATGCCTCGCACACCCTGTCAGGATGGCTACCATCATTACCCACGGAATCACTCTCATTTTTCCTGATTGGATCTGGTTTCAAACGCACCGCCATCGGAGGTTTTCGCAAAGCGTCTCACTGTGACAGACTCTGTTTCGTAGACTTCATTGGGAATACTCACTTTAAAAGAGACTCGGGAGAATCCTGCCATACTCATCTGAAAATTTCCAATATGAACCTGGGAGGTGAAGAATCGTCGCATTCCACGTGCACAATAGCAACTTGTGGGAAAAACGCCCTAAAAAAAGGGCGTTCCCCCCATCGGAGAACGCCGTTTCAAAAACGATAACCAGACAACTAGCTGATCAATTCGGGCCAGTCTTCGGTGTGGAAGAACTCGCCCTCGGGCTTGTCAACACGTTCGTAAGTGTGCGCTCCGAAGAAGTCACGCTGGGCCTGCAGGAGATTCGCCGGGAGGCGCTCGGCACGGTAGGCGTCATAGTAAGCAAGTGATCCACCGAAGCTTGGAACAGGAATCCCGTTGGTCGCGGCAAGCGCCACCACTTCACGCCAATCTTGCTGACCATCGTTCAAAACCTTGGTGAAGAACTCTGCGAGCATGAGGTTGGTCGGAGGAGTCTCCGCCGTGTAGGCCTCGGTGATACGATTGAGGAAGCGGGCACGAATGATGCAACCGCCGCGCCAAATCTTGGCAATCTCGCCGAGGTTCAGATCCCACCCCTTGTCTTCACCAACCTTGGTGATGAGGTCGAGGCCTTGGGCATAGGAAACGATCTTGGAAGCATAGAGCGCGTTGCGCACTTTCTTCACCAGGTCTTCCTTGCTCATCTCGAGATTAAAGTCCCAGTTGCTCGGTCCCTGAAGAATCCCGGAAGCAACCTTACGCTGGTCGCGCATGGAGGAAAGAATACGGGCTTCGACCGATCCTGCGATCGTGCTGAAAGGAACGGCCTGCTCGACCGAGCCCATGACGGTCCAACGTCCGGTGCCCTTCTGCCCGGCTTTATCGACAATGAGGTCAACGATGTCTTTGCCGGTTTCAGGATCCTTCTGCTTTAAGATGTTCGCGGTGATTTCGATGAGGAAGGACTCAAGGTCTCCGTCATTCCAATCGGCGAAAATCCCAGCCTGCTCTTCGTTGGAGAAGCCCGCCGCTTTGAAAATATTGTAAGCTTCGCAGATGAGCTGCATGTCGCCATACTCGATGCCGTTGTGAACCATCTTCACAAAGTGACCGGCACCACCTTCACCGATGTGAACCACGCAGGGCTCGCCATCAACCTTGGCAGAGATGCTTTCGAAAATTGGCTTCATGACCTCCCAGGTCGACTCAGGTCCGCCGGGCATGATCGAAGGTCCTTTAAGAGCGCCTTCTTCACCACCGGAAACACCCGCTCCGATGAAACGGAAACCAGCCTCGCCAACATACTTGTCGCGACGCTCGGTGTCGGTGTAGAGCGAGTTGCCACCATCGATGATGATGTCATTGGGATCAAGGAGAGGCATCAGCGACTTGATCACCGCATCCACGGGACCACCGGCTTGCACCATAATCTGAATCTTACGGGGAGTCGCAAGTGACTCGACGAACTCTTCCAGGGTCTCACAGCCCACAAGCTGCTTGCCCGGGTTTTCTGCGATGAACTCGGTCATCTTGGAGGTCGTCCGATTATAAACCGAAACCTGAAAGCCGCGGCTTTCCACATTGAGCACGAGGTTCTGACCCATAACGGCCAGACCAATCAGTCCGAAATCACTTTTCTTTTCCATGGCAGTAATCCGCACGCTGGGCGGATGGGTAGCCCCTTAGCGATGGCCGGTGGAAAAGGCAAATGTAATCTGTGATACAAAATCAAGCCAACTTGGCCTCTTGCGCATCTTTTCCAATTTGTTTTTTCAGCTCATCGAGCGAGTCAAACTTCTGCTCATCGCGGATTTTCTTCAAAAAACTCACCTCCATTTTCCAGCCGTAATCCATCGGAATGCCCCCGGAAAAGAGATGAACCTCCAGCGAGCGGCGCGACGAATTTTCGATGGTGGGCCGGGTTCCAATATTCGCAACCCCCCGGATCCCATTACCTTCGACGACGTAAACACCATTGGGAGGAAGCTGCTCACCGGAGACCGCCACATTTGCGGTGGGGAATCCAATCGTGCGACCCAATTGACGCCCCTTGACCACTTCTCCAAACACCGAATAGGGCCGACCCAACCTGTCTGCGGCACCATCAAGATCCTCTTCCTGCAGGCATTGCCTGATTCGAGTACTGCTGATCCGCTCTCCCTTCAGAGTGACGGCACGAACTTTCGCAACTTCGACACCCGCTTCATTCCCCCACTCCCTCAATCGTTCAATATTCCCCTCACGCCCGCGGCCGAAGGTCCAATCATCGCCAGCCGAGAGCTTTCTAACTCCGGTCGCGAAAAGTTCATCGGCAAACCGGCGGGCCTCCTGATTCGCAAAATTGCGGGTGAAATTGATCACGACGAGAAAATCCACCCCGAGCGAGGAAAGAATCCGCTTCTTATGCTCCAGATTCGATAAAATCCGACGAGGCGCCCGATCAGGAGCAAGAACCTTCACCGGATGGGGCTCAAAAGTGAGCACGCCAAGTCGATCTTCTCCCCGGGCGGCATCGAGAACCGCCTGATGTCCCAAATGAACGCCATCAAAAACCCCGAGGGCTAACCCGAAAGTCAGATCTCCCCCCGAAAGATCCCGGAGTCCGTTAAAAACTTGCACGCAGTCAATGAAGTGAAGCCGACTGGAAGTGTCAACCTACTAGCGTCGCCTGTTCCGCTTCCGAAGATAAGGCGGAATGTCGAGATCCTCGCCATCCTTGACCACATTGGGCGATTCCCCATCGAAACGCCCCTTCGGCCCGCCTCCGAGAAGAAGTTCACCTTGATTTCCGGAAGGCTTCTTCGCCACAACTTCCTTAGGTTCAGACTCGAGTTCAATCTCCGGTTCGGGCTCATCGTCAACTTCTTCGACAGGAACCTCAGCTGGAATCACCTTGAGTCCGGGTGCCGCAAAATCTTCAAGTTCATCGGACTCAAGATCATGGTCCTCCTCCGCTTCCACGGCTTCATCCATATCCTGCTCATCCTCAATCTCCTCCGGCTCTTCATCCTCAAGACCTTCAGGCTCTTCTTCGACCAAGCTCAAAACCGGCTCCTTTTTCTCAGGCTCTGGATCCGATTCCTCTTCGATCACTGCCTCAATTTCCTCGACAATCTCTTCCTCCACTTCTTCGATCTCCTCCACTTCTTCCTCCAGATCGGCAATGACCGGCACGGCTTGCAGGCGCTCCTCGGGCAATGCACTGATAATTGTCACGCTGAGTGCGTCTTTCATCTGCTTGTCAGCCGCAGCTCCGAAGAGAAGGTGCGCATCGTCGGGGATGAACTTCGTCAATCCCTGCATGAGCAATTCAACTTCATAAAGAGTCATGTCATCGCCGCCGCAAATGTGAACCAAAACGGTTGTTGCATCCGCCAGAAGAGAGCCACGATCCAGCAGCGGGCTGTTAAGCGCCGCTTTCAAGGCCGTCTGGGCGCGATTTTCACCCCGTCCCAGGCCGGAGCCGAAGAGACAGCGCGAACGGGTTGTCTTGAGGGCGGACATCAGCTCATCAAGTCCCACATTAATGAGACCGGGACGCAGAACCAGTCGGGCCACCGCCGTGATGCTGTCAGAAATCATGCGGTCGGCAGCAGAGAAGGCCTCATGGACCCCTTGCTTCGGCAAAACAAGCTCGCCCATCCGTCCGTTATCAAAAGTCACCAACGCATTGGCCAAAACAGCGAGCTGATTCAGCGACTCCTCCGCCTGCATCCGGCGGCGGCGACCTTCAAAAGCAAAGGGCATCGTCGCGAACACCACCACAAAAGCTCCTGCCTCGCGGGCCAGACGCACGATAATCGGAGCTGCCCCCGATCCCGTGCCACCACCCAACCCGACACAGAGGAAAACAATCTGACGATCTCTCAGCGAGTCACGAATCTCGTCTTCCGCTTCCAAAACTGCCTTTTCACCAAGCTCCGGATCACCTCCGGCTCCCAGCCCTTTGGTCAAATTGCGCCCCAATTGAACCTTTTCTCCGGCCACTGTGCTCGCCAGCGTCCGCACATCAGTATTAAGGGAAAGAAGCTCGGCACCTTCGATGCCGTCCAAAGCCACCCGATCCAACATATTCGACCCCGCCCCACCGAGACCGACAATTTTCACAGAGCTTTCAGGGATGGTTTGTTGGCGATTTCGGGGATATTCAATCATTGCTTACTGATAGTTAGGGCATCTTTACCAATTACCCGGGTTTGTCGCCAGCTAAAAAACCCAAAGAAAAACCAGCACCTGTGTCGTTTAAGGTAAAAGGAAACCATAATTTCCCGCTGGCAGGACCACCATTTGTCTGCGAGTCTTACGAAGATTCTAAAACCTGTTTTCCCACCCATTTCAGCGATGCCCGACACTTCTCCCCCTTCCTCATCACCGAAAGCAACCCCGATCCCGGAGGACCTCCGCAAGCAACTCGCTGATTTCCAGCAATCATTGTGGAGAATCAAGGTCACCGAAGCGATTCTCGCCGGCGTCTTCGGTCTCATCATTTCTTTCCTCCTCGTCTTTGCTCTCGAGCGATTTTTCCCGATGCCCTCGATGGTTCGACTGTTGATTCTAATGGGCGGAACCTCCCTTGCCGCCGTCTTTGCTCCCTATTGGGTGCGTCGTTGGGTCTACGGGCATCGTCGTGAGGAGCAACTCGCCCGCCTCATCGCAAAGAAATTCCCCCGCCTCGGTGATCGCCTCCTTGGAATTGTCGAACTTCAGGACCAGAAAGAAGCGAGTGAAGCCCTCTCGCCCGAGCTTCGCGCGGCCGCCATGATCCACGTGGCCAATCAGGCAGCCAAGCGGGATATGGGTGACGCCCTTCCCTACTCCCGCCACAAGAAGCTCGCCATCGGAGTCGTCGCCGGAGCTGCCGCCATTGCCTTCGGCTTCACCGTTGCACCCAAGGCCGGCGGCAATGCCTTAAAGCGCTGGCTCATGCCTCTTTCCGATACCGAGCACTACACCTTCACTCAGTTTGACACGGACAAAATGCCCGACCCCTTGGTCGTCCCTCTCGGTGAGGTCTTCACTTTTGACGCTCCTCTCAAAGAAAACAGCGACGAAAAGCCAGCCACCGCCCGCGCCCGCTACGGCCAGCAGAACTGGATCGAGGCAGCACTCGATGAAAATGGCTCCTATCGTTTTGAATTCACCGGTCAAAACGCCCAGGACCGCATTACCGTCGAAGCTGGAGACGCGAAGCATCGCATTCGTGTTGAGCCCGCAGTTCGCCCCGATGTTGCCGGATTCGAAGCAACGGTCACTCTTCCTGACTACCTGCAACTCGAGCCTCGCTCCATGGACATCCGCACCGGTGCCCTGACCGCACTTGAGGGCAGCAAGGTCGTGCTCACAGGAAACTTCTCCCGCGAGATCAAATCTGCCAGCGCCCGATTGGAACCTCTTCCCGTCGATGAAGACATTTTGAGTGATGACAAGGGCCCCATTGATGCCGCCACTCCCGAAGATCTTAAAATCGCCGAGGCCGAGGCCAAACGGCGCGCTGAAGCAGCCGCAGCCGCGAAGCTCATCGCAATGCCCGAACCACGAGCCCTTCAGGTCTCCATTTCGGGGAAATCAGTTTCCAGCGAGCCCATCGAACTCGGACATTTTCACGCTGAAGTCCCCTTCACTTGGACCGATGTGAAAGGCCTCGACGGAGCCTCCTCATTCAAGGTCGAGATCAAGACTTCGGAAGATATGGCTCCGACATCCTACATTCAGGGTATCGAGCGAAACATCGTCATCCTCGCGGAAGAAACCCTCGAGTTTGATATCATCAACGAAGACGACTTCGGCCTTAAGGAAATCGGACTGGCTTGGACCGGCCAATTCAACAAAGCCACCGAAGGTGAACCCGCGGAAGGCTCAATCGCCATGAAGAAAGGCTCTCCTTCTTCCAGCCGTCTGAACGAGCGGGTCGTTTTCTCCCCGCAAACCTACGGGATCACTCCCCAGACCCTCATCCTCTCCGCCTATACCGAGGACTACAAACCGGGTCGCGGTCGGGTCTACTCGGAGCCCATTACCATTTACATCCTGACTCGCGACGAACACGCCCAGGTCATCAAGAAGCGCTTCGACCGCGTCATCAGCGAACTGGAGGACGCCGCTCGCAAGGAAATGAACAATCTCGACGAAAACGAGCGCATCGACAAAAACAACACCGCTGAGGAACTTCAAGAAGAAGACGCTCGTGAAAAACTGGCAGAGAGCGAGGAAAAGGAGGCTGAGAATGCCGAGAAGATGAAAGAGATCGCCAAAAAAATGGAGGAGATCTTCAAGGACGCCGCCCGAAACGGCGAACTCGACAACAAGACCATGAAGGACATGGCCGACGCCCTCCAAAACATGAAGCAGCTTGCCGAGCAGGACATGCCCGAGGTCGAGCAAAAGCTTGGAGACGCACAGGATCAAAAATCCACTCCCGAGAAATCCGAAAGTGACCTCAAGGAAGCGATCGAGAAGCAAAAGGAAGCTCTCAAGAAGATGCAGGAGACGATTGAGAAAGCCAATCAAGCCAACGAAAACTTTGAAGCCTCAACCTTCGTCAATCGCCTCAAAAAAGTCTCGGCCGACGAAGGAACAATCGGAAACTCTCTCAATTCAGCCTTCACTGGTAACGATGGCAAAGCCGTCCTCCCCGTTCTAGGTGCCACTCCCGGGAGCGACGACATCGACCCCATCCACGAACGCCTCCTTCAAGAACTCTCCGGCCAGCAACGCTCCATCACCAATGACGTCCGTTGGATTCAGGAAGATCTCGAGCGCTTCTACGCCAGAACCAAGAAACCCATCCACAAGGAACTCTACGAACTCATGTCAGCGTCTCTCATCGACGAGAAGCTCGAAAAACTGCGCGAAAAGATCAGTAAAAATCACACTTTCACCTCCCGGAACCTCGCTAAAATGTGGTCCGACACCCTAAAGGAATGGGCTGAGAAGCTCGAAGGCCCCAAGGATGATGCCGGCGGTGGTGGCGGAGGCGGTCCAAGTGGGCAGCAGGTGAGTGTGGAGGAAAAGGTGATCGCGTGCAGTCCGTTCCTGGAGGCCTTCGGCAACGCCTGCACACCGATGAACGACAACTCGTCGCGCTTCGGCAAGTTCCTGAAGATATTCTTCGACCGCGGGGTCATGGTGGGCGGCAAGATGGAGCACTACCTGCTGGAGAAAGCGCGCGTCGCGCGGCAGGGCGCCAACTCGCGCAACTTCCACATATTTTACTTCCTCGTCAAGGGCGCGGACGCGCAGCTGCGCAAGCAACTCAACCTCGTGGACGACGTCACGAAGTTTGACATCATTAAAGGTCTGCCCACCATCAAGACCAAGGTGCGTGTGTGCGCGCGCGCGCACGTGCGTGCGGGCGGGCGTGTGGGCGTGCGGGCGTGCATGCATGAGTGCATGATAAATGCGTGTATGCGTTCGCTGGGTTTCCGTTGTTTTCGTACGACTGAGTGCAGCACGGTGATAAGGGTACTGAGAGTCACACGCTGTGTGGGCTGTCTCTTATACACATCTGACGCTGCCGACGATCTACTCTGTGTAG
>CAJXVQ010000122.1 GCA_913060685.1 uncultured Verrucomicrobiales bacterium | reverse complement strand
TACACAGAGTAGATCGTCGGCAGCGTCAGATGTGTATAAGAGACAGCTCATCGAGCACGTCACCCCCAAGCACCTCGCCCGCCATCGGCAGCGCGAGCAACTCGATTTCCTCCGTCAGCTTAACGAGGAACACGCCAAGGCCCGCGATTATGATTCCGATCTTGAAGCCCGACTCGAAAGCTTCGAACTCGCCTATCGTATGCAACTCGAAGCGACCGATGCCTTCGATGTTAGTCTCGAACCGCAATACATCCGCGACATGTATGGCGACAATCTACAAGGCCGCCAGATGCTCATCACCCGCCGCCTCGTCGAACGTGGAGTACGCTTCGTGCAGGTCTGGCATGGCGCGGGTCAGCCTTGGGACAACCACGACGACCTCGAGAAAAACCATCGCCGTCTCGCCAAGGAATGTGACCAGGCCATTGGAGCCCTTTTACAAGATCTCAAGCAACGAGGTATGCTCGATGAAACGCTTGTTCTCTGGGGCGGCGAATTTGGACGCACTCCAGTCGTCGAGATGCCAAAGGAAGGAACCAATGCCGGCAAATTGAACGGCCGCGATCACAACCACTACGGCTTCACCACCTGGATGGCGGGCGGCGGAGTCAAACCCGGGCACGTTCACGGCGCGACCGACGACTTCGGATTTCAGGCCGTCAAAGACAAGGTCCACGTTCACGACCTCCACGCGACGATGCTCCACCTTCTCGGCTTCGATCACGAGGAACTCACCTACCGATACAGCGGCCGTGACTTCCGCCTCACCGATGTCCATGGCAACGTCATCGAAGACCTCCTCGCCTAGGTCAAATGGCACTCTGTTAGGCGCGTTCTTTTGGCCATAGGTCAAATTAATACCAGCCCCACGCAACACGTGGGGTCTTTGAGAGATGGCAAGCTGTTCGCTGTAGGCGAACCTCATACGCCTGCTTATGACCTTGTCCTTCAGACAAGCCAGACTGTTACCATCCGACATGGGGCGATTCCCCATGCTGGTATCACCCAGGCCTTTGGCCAACTCAGGGAGCCCTGCTGCTTACCGTAGCCAGCTCTCATCCGAGTTCCATTCCGACTAGGTCCCATCAGTCACTTTTGAGATCGTCTTTCCCTACCAGATCTCCACAGTCCCCCCTTATGCGAGCTTTGATCATCCTTCTACTCACCCCGTTCCATCTCTTTGCCGAGCCTACTGAACTTGCAGCCTCCGGTGAGCGGGCCCAAGTCAAAGCCAACGCGAAATGGCAGGGACTCGACCGTTACGACTTCACCCTTCCGGAAACGAAAGCAAAAGCCATCCTCGTCCTTCCCGAAAAAGCCGCCAAGGGCCAACCGTGGATCTGGCGGGCGCGATTCTGGGGTCACCAACCGGCTCTCGATCTCGCCCTCCTCAAGCGAGGCTATCATCTCGCCTACGTCGATGTCGGCAACCTTTACGGCAATGAAGTGGCCATGGCGCGTGGTGCCGAACTCCACAAACTCCTCACTTCGAAGTTCAACTTAAGCCAGAAGCCCATCCTCGAAGGCATGTCTCGCGGCGGGCTTTTCATCTTCAACTTCGCCGCCAAACACCCCGATAAAGTCACCGCGATCTACGGAGACAATCCCGTCTGTGATTTCAAATCATGGCCCGGGGGACAAAGCGGAAAACTTTCCAAAGGCGACTACGACCGCTGCCTCAAAGCCTACGGCATCACCGCCGAGCAAGCCAAAACCCATCCGCAAATCACTGATCCTGCTTTCGCAATGAAACTCAAAGGCATCCCCGTTGCTCTCGTCATCGGCACCGCCGATGACGTCGTCCCGCCCAAAGAAAACGCCGAACTGGTTGCCGCTCATCTCACCAAGCTCGACTCGCCACTCAAAGTCTGGCGCAAGCCCGGCCTCGGCCATCACCCTCACGGGCTCTCTCCCGTCGAGCCACTCCTCAAATTTCTCCTAATGGTTGGGGGACGCCCCGCCCCGGAGAAACCTTAACTAAGCCAGCTCTCGATCGGCCAAGGGCAAAACGAAGGGACGGTCCCGGGTTTTCCAGGAAGAACGTCAGGGTCAAGCCAAGCGCGTCATTCCATCCCATAATTTCACGAGTGCCTCTATTCCG
Source organism: uncultured Verrucomicrobiales bacterium (assembly GCA_913060685.1). Classification (GTDB taxonomy): domain Bacteria; phylum Verrucomicrobiota; class Verrucomicrobiia; order Verrucomicrobiales; family Akkermansiaceae; genus SW10. The sequence goes on along the minus strand of CAJXVQ010000122.1, from coordinate 12,077 downwards.
TAGTTCGCAGCTTCTCCCGACAAATTTTCTGGCGATTCGCCCGACCCGCTTCATCTTCTCCTTATGGAACGGACAGCTCAATTTGGCTCACTTTTGAAACTCCTCGATGATGAGAACGTGGAAGTTCAGCAGGGAGTCCAGCGCGCCTTGATGGACTTTGATGGAGACGCCAGCCACGACCTTGCGGCTCTCGGGATTCACCTCAAAACAAAGGAATCCAAGCTCCTCTCCGCATCCCTCCATGCCGGACGGCAAAAGCTCCTCAAGGAACACTGGGCCATGCCTGCCAGTAATCTGCGTGATCCCGATGGTGACTACGAATCAATGGAGTCCCTCCTCCGACTGCTCTCCGATTTTCTCCACGATGGCGTCACTCTCCGACCCAGCCTCTCAGATGAATTGGACATTCTCGCTCAAGAGGTACACCCCGAAGTTGCGACTCCCCTGGAGCTCTCGTCCTGGCTTTTTTCCTCCGGTCGTTTCACTGGAAACAAGGTCGCTCCCTTCGCGCCTGAGAACTCCGATCTCGCGTGGTGCCTGGAAGAAGGCCAAAGCAATCCACTTGGCCTCTCCCTCATCTATATTCTCATCGCGCAGCGTCTCGGCATGACGGTCTTCGGGGTCAACTATCCCGGCCACTTCCTTTGCCTCATCGACACCCCGGAAGGCCCCACCCTGATCGATGCCTTCCACAAAGGCCGCCCGATTTTGGTCGGCAAGCTCCTTACCGACCACCCGGAACTTTCCCCATCAGCGACCAAGGCGGTTCGCCAACCCTGCTCGCTCGCGGCCATCCTTCTTCGCGTCCTTGCCAATATGAATCTCGCCTTTAACAAGGCCAGCCGCTTCGAGGATGCTGAAATCGTGCAAGATCTCATGAGGACCTTCCGGCCATGAAAATCGAAGAGCACCAAGCCATCATTTGTGGTCAAAGCTTGCACCGTCTGATTCTCCAGCCTGACGGCAACAAAAAGGGATCCCTTCTTTTCTTCCACGGCCAGGGAGACTTCATTGATCGCTATCCCCCCATTCTCGAAGGCTTCGTCGAAGCCGGCTATCAGTGCCTCCTGACCGATCTCCCCGGCCACGGTCGCTCGCCCGGCAAACGGGGCGTAGTGCCCGGATTTAAATTCGTCGACGAACTCTTTCGGGAATCAACAAGCCTCCTTGAGGGTCCGGCCATCATCGCGGGGCATTCGATGGGCGGCCTCCTCGCGCTTCGATTTTTCCTTCGCCAGCCGGATCTCTTCGAGGCGGCCTGGTTCTGCGCCCCTCTCCTGGCCCCCATGCGGCAGGCCAAACCCTGGATGCGAGCCTCGCTTCCAATTCTGGCGAAAATTCTCCCGTGGCTGACGGTTGGCACCGGAGTCAGCAGTTCCGATTGCGGAGACAACACCAGCGGACGTGGTGAAGAAACCGGAGAAGTTCTTTACCACAGCCGAATTTCCATCGGCTGGGGACGCGATCTCGCGAAAGCTGCTGAAGAGGTCCGGGATCAATTCCCAAAGTTCCCCGTTTCGAAGCCCATCCTTTTTACCCAGGGTCAAAGAGATCTCATTTGCCCACCGGAACTTCTTGCCGCACGGCTCGCAAAACTCCCCCCGAATCAAATCCGATTCGAGCAAATCGAGGAGGCCCTTCACGAGCCTTTCAGCGGATCAACGCTTCAAGGGTTCCTCTCCATTCTGAACGACTGGATCGCGGATGACCTGGGTTCCCTCTAGGAAAAGACGATCTTCTCAAAGTTCTCGGGCAGCTGAACCGCTTGTCCTCGCTTCAGTGGAATCAACTCTCCTCCATCGATCGAAATTTTCTTCCACGCCGCTCCATGAATCGTGAGTTCATAAGTCGAATACGAAGGCGAAAAATCACCAACCCGCATCTGGGTCAGGACCTTGTCGTTCAGCTCGAAAGTTTTCAAAACCGAATCACCAAAGCCATCGCCTGCGTCCTCGTAAAGAGTCCCCTTCGCCTGATCAGCGGCCAGGTAGACATTCAGCTCCATATGAGTCAAAGGCACCGATGAACTCGAGCGCACCGGAGACAGCGGCAGAACACTTCCTCCCCGCACAAACAAGGGAGTGGAATCAAGCGGAACATCAACCCATCGTTCCTCGGCTCCGAGAATTTCCTCACTCGTCCAGAAATCATACCAGACTCCCTTGGGTGGATAGAGCCAACGCCCCTCGACCCCGGGCTTGGAAATCGGACAGGTCAAAAGATCCGGTCCCAGCCCAAATTCCTCGGCCCGGTTGTGACAATCGTGATCCTGATGATCCATGTAAATCAGAGAACGCAACATGGGAGCACCCGTGCGGGTGTGATCTTCAAAGGTCGTGTAAATGTAAGGGAGGATCCGGTAGCGAAGCTCGATGAACTTCTTTGCGATGCTCGTGTAGGGTTCCCCGAAGGACCATGGTTCCTGTTCATTTTCGTCACCGGAGCTATGAACGCGGCAGAAGGGATGAAAGACGCCCATCTGAAGCCAGCGCACGAAGAGTTCGCCATCGGAACGCCCGGAAAAACCACCAATATCAGTCCCCACAAAAGAATATCCGGAGAGCGAGAGACGCTGGCACTGGATATTTCCAATCTTAAGATGCTCCCAGGTCGATTGAATATCTCCGGTCCACGCCGAGCTGTAACGCTGGGTGCCGGCATAAGCGGAGCGGGTGATCACAAAGGGCCGTTTTCCCGGCAGTGCTTTGCTCACACCGTCGCGTGTTGCACGCGACATCTGCATGCCATAAATGTTGTGGGCCTTACGATGCGAACAGGGATGACCGTCAAAATCATGGCGCACGTCGCGAGGGAAGGTCTTGTCATCATTGAAGACCGCCGGCTCGTTCATATCGGTCCAGATTCCAGCCAAGCCACTTTCCTGCATGAAGGCCGGAAAGAGATCGGACCACCAATCACGAGCCTCTGGCTTGGTGAAATCAGGGAAGTGACAAGGTCCCGGCCAAACGTTTCCGGTCATCAAAGGGCCGTCCATTCGTTTACAAAAAACGTCATTTTGCTTACCACTCTGATAAACATCGTACTCGGGATCAATTTTGATACCGGGATCGATGATTGCGACCGTCTTGATCCCCTTCTTTTCGAGCTTCGCAGCCATCCTCGAGGGATTGGGATAATTCTCTTTATTCCGATTCCAGGTAAAACAACGGAACCCATCCATGTAGTCAATGTCCACATAGATGGCGTCACACGGAATCCCCCGGGAGGTGAAGCCATCCGCAATTTTGAGAACTTCCGGCTCGCTCTTATAAGACCATTTGCACTGGTGGAATCCAAGTGCCCACAAGGGCGGAAGGTCTGGTTTCCCGGTTAGATCCGTATATCCTTCCACCACCTTTGCGACGGAAGGACCGTGGATAAAGTAATAATTCATCTCACCTCCCTGAGCCCAAAAGCTGGTCACCGAAGGCCGCTCGCGACCAAAGTCGAAGGATGACCTGAAGGTGTTGTCAAAGAAGATTCCGTAAGCCCGGTTGTGGTGCAAGCCCACGAAGAACGGGATGCTTTTATAAAGCGGATCCGTCTCGGCGCCATACCCATAAACATCACTGGCCCACAGCTGCCGGCGCTGGCCTCGCAAATTCTTATGCCCGGGAATATCGCCAAGGCCGTAGTAGTGCTCTTGAGACTGGATGACCCGACTTGTCATCACGACCTCTCCGCCAAATGAGTCATTCTGATACCAATGGAACCCCTTTTCATCCTGAGAGAGTAAGTTCCCTTCGGCATCTTCAATCCGGACCCGCAATCCTTCACGGAGGAGAAAAATCACCAATGAGCCCGTCTTAATCACAAAGCGTTCCTCATCTTCAGAGACCTCAGGAACAACCCCATTCTCCAGGGCCCCGGGCAAGACCGCATAGGAAAAATCCCCGGGGAAATCTCCGTTCGGAGCAAAACGGAATCTTACTTTCCCGGCATCGACACAGGTCACTTCAAGAACGCAGGCATTGTCGCAGACAAAGACTTGCCGGGCACCCTCGTTCCGATGCTCGATCACCTTCCCTGGAAAGAGTTCTCCAGCTTCCGCTGGCATACCGGTTTCAATATAGTTATCCTTCTCGAAGGTCGCTGTATCCGCGTTCTGCATTTCGTGGGATCATAAGCACACCGCGTGCCTCACACCATCGCCGATCGACTCCTCTCTAAAAATACTTCCGACCCCCAATCCTTGAAATTTCACACCATCGCCGAACCACGCGTCCTCATGCTGGGCTGGGAATTCCCCCCCATCCTCAATGGCGGCCTCGGGGTGGCGTGCGAGGGCTTGGGCCGGGCGCTCGCAAAAAACGCAAGCCTGACCTTCATCCTTCCAAAGGCAGAATCAACCACCCTCAATCACAATCTCCGACTCGTCGGTCTCAATCAGGCCGATTATAGCGGTGAAGACTCCGGTAAAATCGAGGGTTTTTCCGTCGTGGAACACATTCCTTCCGAACTGCGCCCCTATCTCGATGCCGCCACTTTCAGCATGGATCCCGATGACCTCTATGGCCCGGATCTTGGTGCCAGGGTCATCGATTTCGCAAAGAAAGCCACCCAAGCTGCCTCACATCACGCATTCGACATCATCCATGCCCATGACTGGATGACTGCGCTTGCGGGGCTGGAAATCCGCAAACAGACCGGAAAACCGCTCGTCTTTCACACGCATTCCCTCACCTACGACCGGGCGGGACCTGCCGGGCGCGGCTGGATCTATGAGATCGAAAAAAGCATCCTCAAGTCAGCTGATCTTGTCATCGCGGTCAGCCACTACTGCCGGAAAATCTGCCTCGATCACTATGAGGCACCGCCAGAGAAAGTCGTCGTCGTCCACAATGGAGCCTCCCCCATCCACTCCTTCCGAAGCCCCAAACCCTTTCCAGAAAAACTCGTAGTTTTCCTGGGCCGGCTGACCGGGCAAAAAGGTCCGGCGCACTTCCTCGAGATCGCTCAAAAAGTTCTGAAATCAGAGAGCAAGGTCCGCTTCGCCATCGCGGGAACCGGTGAACAGTTGCACCCCCTGATGGCGGGGGCAGTTCGCCTCGGCATTCAGAGAAACTTCCACTTTACCGGCTTCCTGAATCGCAAAAGAGTTCACCAACTTCTCGCCATGGCCGACGCCTATTGCATGCCCTCGGTCTCGGAACCTTTCGGCCTTTCCGCTCTCGAAGCCGCGCAATTTGGAGTTCCTGCCATTCTTTCCAAACAATCAGGAGTGGCCGAAATCCTCCCTTCGGCCCGGACCGCGGACTCCTGGGACACTGACGCCATGGCGGCGCATCTGATCGAAATTCTCGGCAAGAAAGCGGATCTCCAACCGACCGTCGTTCGCAGTTGGGATGAGGCCGCCACAGAAACCCAGGTCTTCTACCAAGGTCTCCTTTCCAAGACGTAGCGCGGGCAAGATTTCCAGGCTACTCGATCAAGCACTTGCCCGTCATTTCCTTCGGTTGTGCAACCCCCATCATTGCAAGGAGCGTCGGAGCAACATCGGCAAGAATGCCATCGTGAACCTTCCGTCCCTTGGCATCATCGGCGACATACCAGAGATGAACCAAATTCGTGGTATGGGCGGTGTGCGGCGAGCCATCGGCATTCCTCATGAACTCACAGTTGCCATGATCAGCGGTGATGAGCAACTTGCCACCAAGTCGGAGGGTTTCCTCGGTGATGGCCTGGACCGCATTATCAATCCGCGTGACTGCTTTCTTGGCCGCTTGAACCACACCAGTGTGGCCCACCATGTCAGGATTGGCAAAATTGATGATGACGAGATCGTAGTCCTTGAGGTGACCCAGCACGTAATCTTCGACCTCCCCGGAGCTCATTTCAGGCTTCAGGTCATAAGTCGCAACATCTTTGGGTGAAGGGATCACCTTGCGATCCTCCAGATCGTAGGGAGTTTCCTCTCCGCCATTAAAGAAATACGAGACATGGGGATATTTCTCGGTCTCCGCGATCCGAAGCTGCTTCTTCCCCGCCCTTGAAACTGCTTCACCGAGGGTCATCTTGATCTTCTCGGGAGGAAAAATTGCCTGGCAATCGTAGGTCTCGTCATACTCGGTGAGCGTGAAATAATTGACCTTGGGAATGACACCGGTTTCGAAGCCCTCGAAGTCTCCCTTGCTCAGAAAAACCTCGGACAACTGCCGGGCCCGATCAGCGCGGAAGTTGAAGAAGAGGATGACGTCATCGTCATTGATCCGCTGCTTCTCGTGATCAAAGAAAATCATGGGCGAGAGAAACTCATCCGTCTTCTCTTCGGCATATTGCCCGGAAATCGCCTCGCTTGCGAGAACGTCGCACTTCGCGCCTTTTCCATGCACGATGGCATCCCAGGCGAGCTTGGTTCGCTCCCAACGCTTATCGCGATCCATCGCGTAATAGCGGCCAATGACCGTGCCAATCCGAGCATCGCACTTTGCGAGTTCGTCTTCAACGTAGTTGAGATATCCCTTACCACCGGTTGGAGAGGTGTCCCGGCCATCGGTAATGGCATGGACCATGATGTCCTCGCAGCCGGATTCACGTGCCGCCTTGGCCAAGGCGATCAGTTGATCCTGATGACTATGAACTCCGCCATCGGAAACGAGACCGATGAGGTGGAGGCGATGACCCCCGGCCTTCTTAAAGGCCTCCTTGAGGACTTCATTGTCCTTCAGGACATCGTCCGAGATCGCCTTGTTGATTCGGGTTAAATCCTGATAAACGATGCGCCCTGCGCCCAAGTTGAGGTGTCCCACTTCGGAATTCCCCATCTGCCCTTCCGGCAGACCAACGTCCAGGCCGGAAGCTGAAAGAGAACCCTTCGGATAAACGCCCTCCATTTCGTCATGAAAAGGGGTATCCGCCAACTCGACGGCGTTGCCATCTTGTTCAGCGGTTTGCTTGCCACCGGGGTTAACACCCCAGCCGTCACGAATGATGAGAACGACAGGTTTGTGAGCCATTACGCCCCCGTGTTACGACCTTCCCCTCAAAGCGGAAAGCGAAAAGGAAGGAATTCGAAATTACTTCTTAAAGGCATCCCCTTTCTTAACCCCGCCCGACATCATGTAGGCGACGAGATCGGCCAGTTCATCCGGGTTCATCGAATTAATCAGCCCGGGAGGCATCATCGAAATTGGGAGAGCTTCGCGGGTCTTGATTTCCTTCACCGGGATCTCGATCAGAGAGTCTGGCGCGAAGGGATTGGTCATCACGGAAAGAGTGGTTTCAGATTCTCCTCCAATGCGACCAATCACGACCGAACCATCCTTTTTGGTAATGGTCTCGCTGCCATACTGATCGGAAATGACCTTCGATGGCTCGATGATATTCTCCATTAAGTCCTTCAAAGTATAGCGATTCCCCGAACCCGTGAGATCGGGACCGATTCCGCCACCTTCACCGGCCATGCGGTGGCAACTGGCACAGGCCGTGGCGGCAAAAAGCTCTTTTCCACGCTCAAAATTTCGCCCGCTTTTCCGCTTCGCGGTCTCGGCGACGGCGTCATCGAGGGTCCAGGCACGCCCCGGCCCAACTGCGGGCTTGATATCGACCATCGTCGCGGGCTTTGCCTTCGAAATCTCGTCCAACTTCGCCTTCTCGGATTCGGGCGCGATGTTGGCCAACGCTTCCTTGCGGATGTTTTCGATGAACTTTTTCAGACTGTTCCCGCCCTTCCATTGATTCGCTTTTGGAAACCACGAGAAATAGGTTTGGCGTAGTCCGGGCGTCCAACCGACCTTGGCATTCCGGAGAAGGAAAAGGTAGCTGTATTGCTGGAGATTGGGGCGACTTTGATGAACGGCACGAGCAGCGCTGGCATATTGGGAATTACGAGCGAGAACAGCATCATTGGTGTAGTCCTCATGCTCGTCCTTCGCCGTCGCCATGAGCTGGAGGGTTTTGGGCACCACCTTCGCATCCCCCAGATAAATGAGGAGTTCGGCGAGATCCCGATCCACCGCATTCTTTCCACTTGGGAAAAGAGGAGTAAACCGCGCGATCATACCGGCTTTATCCTTGGGCTCGCCCATACGGACAAAAGCAAGTGAGTGCGCGCGCAGCCAAGCCAGAAGTTGGTCCAGGGGCATGGCCTTGGGATCAAGTTTCCCGAGGATCTTAAGGACCATTTCCTGTTGGGTCGGCTCTCCTGTTCTGGCCATCGCGACCATTGCTTCGATCACCGCCAATGGTTCCGCGCGAGCGCTCATCAATTTGCTCCACTTTCCGGCCTGCCTTTCCAAGGCAACCCGTGCCGCATAGCGCACATGCCTGTCGGAGTGATCCAAATTGGCAAATGCTTTTTTAAGATCTGGCTCCGCTTCCTGATCATGGTGAAACACCTCCAACTCTCTCCTGATCCTGGCTTCGGGAGTCATCGGAAGGGCCTTGACTGGAGCGGTCGATTCCCTGCCGTCATAAGTGACACGGTAGAGAGCAGACTGGGTCCGCCGTCCCCCGATCATGAAATACATCGCTCCGTCAATCGGATGAATGATGACATCCGTGAGGGGCAAGGGACGCCCGCTCACAAACTCCTCAACCTCACCTTTGAAACTTCCTCCGTCGGGATTGAGGTGGACCGCATACATTGTCCCGTAGGTCCAATCGTTGATGAAGAAGGCCCGCTGATACTTCGCGGGAAACTTGGCACCTGTTCCCATCGCAACACCCGTCGGGCTCCCGGGACCGATATTTGCCACGGGAGGAAGGGTGTCCGGATAGTGATCAGGCCACTTGCCGGTTCCGGAACGCCAACCGGCATCAAGCCCGCTGACGACGTGGTAAACCCGGGTCGGACGATACCAGGGAGAACCGAGATCCCACTCCATGTCGGCATCGAAGGTGAAAAGCTCGCCGTTTTGGTCAAATGCGGCATCAAATTGATTTCGGAAGCCGGAAGCGATGAGCTCGATCTCTTTGGCATCGGGGTCGGTTTTGAGAATGAATCCCCCGGGAGCCATTTTCCCTCTGGCATGTCCATTGGCATCCCACATCCGGGGAAGAAGATGATCCTCGGACCAAGCCAGCGCAGGGCGGGATTGGTCGAGCTTTTCGGGGATGTTTGTGTGATTGCCGAAAACCAGGTAGAGATTTTTTCCATCCGGGCTGGGAACGATACTGTGTAATCCGTGCTCGCCGCCGCCCTTGAATTCGCGGAGAAATTTCTCTTCGTCAAACTGCCCATCGCCATTGGTATCGCGAAGACGATAGAGACCATGAACGCCCTTCTGCTCGTTCTTAAGAACGTAAAGAGAATCAAAGACGTAGCACAATCCATGCGCGCCCTCGACCTTGGCCTTAAGCCTCTCGACGAGAGTCTCCTTATCACTTCCCACCGGAGGAACAGTGACTCGATAAAGCCCACCGTATTGATCTCCCGTGATGAGCCGCCCGATTGGATCAACCGTCATCGCAACCCAGGAACCCTGATTTCCTTTGGGAACAGTATAGAGCTTCTCTCCCTTAAATCCGGGCAGCAATGAAAGGCCTTTACCAACGGGCTCGGGAATCGGCCCATCGAGGGCGTTCTTCCAAGGACCCGCGCCGTATGGTGCAATGACGACAGCAGGAACCCAGTCCTTGCCGCCTTCAGCCTTAACCTGCCAGGAAGCCCCGGACTCAATGAGACTGGTTTTGCCATCCTTTTGTTTCAGGGAAAGCTTTGCCACAAACCCGGCAGCTCCGCCTTGATTCGTAGCCATAAAAGATAGCTCGTTTTCCCCAACTTTAACCAGATCCGTCAAATCACGAGTCGAGGGCATCATCCAATCGGGATTCGTCGCCACCTTCTTTCCATTCAAAAAAGCAGTCGCCCCGTTGTCACAAGTAAAGATCAGGCTCGCCATTGAGACCCCGCCTTTGGGCACTTCAAAAGTCGTGCGAAACGTGACCTTGTCATTCGAACTCGGTTTGCCCGACGACCAAATCCACGAAGGCTTGGCAAAGGAGGACAGAATCCCGAGGAAAAACAGGAAGGAAATGAGTGTGATTTTCATAAAGTAAGTTGATTGAGCTGATTTAAAATACGACGTCGCAATCCCAACTCTTCCACAAGTCCTCTACTCAATCTGCAAATCACGCATCGCCCAAAGCGGTGATATCAAAGTGGTTCGCAACACTTTGGTCGGCATCCCACTCCGGGACGGCTCTTAGTTCAACCGGGACTTGCCTGACAAACCGTTCATCAATGCTGAATTGCCGAGCGTTCAATTCCTCCAGAATGATGATCGCTCGGCCGTGGGAGTTAATCTGCCCCGGCGACCTTAATCGCTTTCCAGTAGCGTCCCACCGCCTCTTTTGCCTGACAATGTTTAGCTGCCTTCGAACTGTTAGGATTTGGGGCAGTTCGGTTCGTTCCGAGATAATCAGAAGGATGGACATCCGCCCCATTTTGCAGCGAACTGCGGCGGCTGCCAACACCCCTCAAAGGAAAAAGGCGACTACGTCATGACCGATTTTAAGAGCTTCCTCGCAAGCGGTAAGCCCCCCCTGGCACCATTTATTCACCGTCCGAAGCAGGCGGGCGAGCCCCTTAGGGCTTGAGCTCGCCTGACTGCTTCGGCGGATTTCTCGAGAGTGTCCAACATGGCATCATCGTGGTGCCATGGAGACTTCCAAACAAACCATTATCACATCGCGAGCACCGACACCTTGAACCTGCTCGGCATTGCCAAGACCCTGCTGGCCCGTCGCGCCCGCCTCACCTGAGAGACGGATTGTTCGAACCCCGTCTATCATCACCTGCGCGAACTCAAGCGCTATCGAGGGCTCGTCATACCAGGTCACCAAGCAAAGAGGACGAGGCCCGGACTTTCACTCCGGGCAAGCGGGGGCTGCCACCACCCGCTCCCGTCTCCATCGTTCGGTCCCCGAAACGAACATCCCGTTGAGGTCTCAAACATCGCCGGCCAAGTCGACACCTCGATCTGGCACGTCCCATCGTGCCCAAAATCAACCCACGAAGAAAAATTAAAATCCCTCTTGATTCCCTCTGATACTACTTTCGCCCCTCTTTGCTCCGCTCCAAAGACGACCTCAAAGCCCTCCCCCAAAAGCATCTAACAGTATACTCCCCTTTCTTCCCCCCGCTCCGGCCCAACTACGCCCTCTGGCCCCATCCGGCAAAAGCAATTTCCTGGCAGCGCAGCCAGCCAGCGAGCAGTCAGCAACCCACTTCCTCGAAGGCCGCTTGCGCTACGGGTTACGGGACTTCAACTGAGCGCCCGAGCTCGCCGCCATCTCCCGGATCATACTATTCACCGGGATTCCTTGAATCCGATAGCCAGCATCGTCCGTGAGTAAATCAAAGCTCCGTGACACTCCCCCAAGACGATCCACTCGGGCCACGATGTGATCTCCCACTTGGTCTCCAGGCATAAGATCACCTGCTGGAGTTCCTCCAATCCGATGCCGGGGGGAAAGTTGAACCACTTCTCCTCCTTCGAAAATCACCTTCAGATGCCTAACTTGAGTCGAGTCCTCCAGATACTCGTGAAGCTGTCGAATCACGACCACTTCCCCATCATATCCAATGACACGGGCACCGGCCTTTAAGCTCTCAACCGGCACTGGCCCGTTGGGAGAATCGATTAAGGTTCCCTCCGGCAAACATCCGAATTGTAGCTTCGCCATCCCCAAGCCCAGCAAGGCACAACTTACGAGCGATAGAGAACAGATTGAGACCAGAAGAAGCGGTAAAAGGCAAATTGCCTTCGCTAAGAAAATGCGAGAGATCATTTGTGGTGAGTTTCAGACTCAGAATTGGGATCCTCGTTTTTACGAGAAAGATCATTTTTCAAAGACCTTTGAACTTTATCCCATTCCCCATATTTTGCCACCTAACAAAAAATGAGCGCAGCTTGCTTTCTGGAAGACGACGCCAACCCTGGGAGGGGTTCATCCCGACAGCTCTCATCGTATCCTTGATGGCATGAAACCAAGTCCCGAAAATTTCATTCCGGCTCGAAACCCGGGTCGGGGTCATTCACCCGCTCAGATCATGACCCATCCGTTCTGGGTTTTGGCTAGGGATCGGGGCGGAGCCAAAGGCCCTGCACACCATGGCGATTCGCTATTAGCGG